>JBAZGE010000029.1:0-23301 GCA_041653035.1 Candidatus Omnitrophota bacterium | reverse complement strand
AGGATTTCAAGTGGTGCATCCGGACCCCGCTGCTTCCGACCCGGACGATGTTCCGTTTGAGAAAATTTTGCTGGAAAGATGCAGGGCGGCTTTTAAAAGGGCATCGGAAGGGGAGCGCGACGGCGGAAAAGACATTTGCGGTGAGGATGAACGCCGGTGGCCGTCCGGCGCGTGCCCGGAGTGTTTCCGGGAAGCGGCCGCGTGCGGCTGCGGCAGCGACGCCGAGGCGCCGGATAAATACGTCTCCATGGAGGAGAGGATACGAAACAGGGGCATAAAGCCGGCGCGCGCGGTGCGGCTTATGAGGTTGCTGAAAGAGGTGTTCTTGAATGTCGGAGTGGCGGAGACGGTCAATATGTTCATTACTACTACCTGCCCGTTGAAATGCAGATTCTGCATTGCCGCGAATCTGAACCGTAAGGAACAGGATGTGCCCCTTGAGTTGCTGAAGCGGATCATCGATCAGTTCGAAGGTATTTCCGGCATGCGTTTCGGAGGTTCAGGAGAGCCTTTTTGTTACGGCGGCTGGCGGTTCATCGGCGGGGTGTTCGAGCCGTCTCCGGAGTTCTGGGATATCCTTTCCTATGCCGCCGCCAGGGTCGGAGTATTGTATATCGATACCAATGGTATCGCCATTCCAGAAGACGATGCCTCGGCGCGCGCGTTTTTCGCCCGTCTGCCCGGGAACGCGGTCATATCGCTTTCCATCGATGAGTACCACCGGGAAGAACTGTGGAAAAGGTTCTATAAAGACCAGAGGCGTATTGTCGAGGTCCTGGAGAGCAGCGCCGACGTCGTTAGTTGCCAGTATAACGTGCGGTATCATATGAATGAAGAAAGGAAGGACGTGCTCTCGGAATACGGCCTGTATGAGGCGTACAACGAGAACAGAAGGCCGATGAACGTCTACCATATCGTGCGCCAGGGCGCCGCGGCCCAAAACGGAAAAGAGTCGGAGACCAAAGATTTAAGCGTCTCCGACATCGTGGGGCACATTCTGCACCCGCGGGACTATGACTTGTATGTGTCCGAGGGCATGCTGGTAACCAACCCTCATGTGGCTTTTATGTCGCCGAAACCCGGGAGCGCAGTCATGGGAGACGTTTCCCGCGAAAGCGTCGTGGACATCCTGTTGCGCAGCGTATTCGGCCGGCATGTGGATTTCCGGGCGGAGGCGGGGCTGCGGCAGGAAATTGAATCGTATCTGGATTCCGGAGTTCCCGAACCGGATATGTTCCTGGCTGAGCGCCTGCGTGATGCCTGGCACAGGGTTACGGAGGAGGAATATTTTGCGCTTGCGGAAGATATTTCCGAAGCCGCCCGCAGGCAGAAAATGCAGGTGGATCTTGACATCCGCCCGGGGCAGGAGGTCAAGAAAGAACAGCTCGGCGATACCGCTTACGATATGGATCAGTGTTCCTTCCTGCGGATGTATTACGGGGATACTCTGGCGCGCATGCTGGCTTTTTCTCCGGGGGAGAAAATGCCGGTATCCGGCCTGACGGAACGGGTGAAAAAACTGATCGGGCGCGGGACGGTTTCTTCTTTCGCCATACGGCACGTGCTTTTGAAGCTGGGCGACGCATATGCGCAAAGGCACGACGGTGAAATGAGCAGGGCGGCACTGGCGTGCTACGACGCGCTCCTTGCGGTGATACCCGGCGCGCGGGACGAAGCGAAAAAAGAAGTAGTCGGTATTCTGCATAAAAAAGTAAATTTGTATTATTCCTTATATAAATTCCATGCCATGGCTGAACACGCCGGAATGATCATCACGCTTGTTCCTTCAGACGCTCCGGCCTGGGCCGCGAAAGGCCGCGCCCTGCGCGCTCTCGGAGACCGCGTGAAATGCGGCGCGATGACTTACTTTGAGCTCGCCGATCAGGCGTTCACCGAGGCCGTGCGATTGAATCCCGGGTGTTTTGCGGCGTGGAATGAGAAGATGCGCATATACTACTATGACCTGGCCAAATTCCGCGGGTTTTACCCGAATGCCGGCATTGAAGCGCTGTCTTGCTGCGACAAGGTGATCGAGCTGGACACCTCACGGTCTTTGGGAAATGCCGAAGATGCCTGGAGCATCAAAGGGTCAGTTTTTGAGGAAGCCGGCAGGTACGAGGAGGCGATAGCCTGTTACGAAGAATGCATCGGTATGAATGAAGATTATTTCCTGCATTGGGAGAAGATGTTCAACGTATTAAAGAAAACCGGCAGGCAGGAAGATGTTCTGCGCTGTTACGACGAGTATGGAAAGGCGTGTAAGGATTTTCGCGATGAGTCGTGTCTGGAAAAGGCCGATTATTTGACGCTTCTCGGCAGGTATCGCGAGGCGGTCGGGATCTATACCTCTCTGATCGAAAAAAAGGGGACCGTGGACTATGTGGCCAGTTTTGCCGTGGAGCGCAGGGCGTACGCGTACATGCGCTGGGGCAAGTACTCCGTGATTCTTAAAAAGGAATTTGAACGCAACAAGTTTTACCGGCTGTACGAAGTACTATCGGCTGCGCAGCGCGCTTTTGCGGACGATCCTTCCGGAGTCCGGGCGGAAGGGATGCGGGAGATGTTCGATTTTATCCTGGATATCACCAATGAGGCTTTGAGAAACAGGGCGATAGGTACGGTGCTGAGTGATATCAAAAGACGCCTGGGCCTTGGGCAAAAGAACGCGTCTGCGCGGGCGAAAAGACGGTACGGTCTCATGTCTGCGGGCGTTCTGGCGGAGTCTCTTATCGCTCACGGATATGAAGAACGGGAATTTAAGGGATGGCTGGAGAAAGTATTGGCGGAGGAATCGATACCGGATACCAAAGAGACCGGGGTGATCTGTGCGTATGTGAGGGGCGAACTGGATGCGGCGGCGCTTCTTTATCCATTGAGGCCGGGAGAGTCACGGACGGACGGCGGGATAATTAATAAAATACTGATTGATTTCTTGGTGGGAGGTGATGTGTTGTTTACCGGTCTTAGCATCAGGATACAGAATCCCAAGAGGCGTATGTTTATCGAAAATATAATAAATAAAACAGGGTATACCATTTTAGGCTGGCTGCTGGGGGTGGATATACGTCCAGTTCGATTCGGCCTATTGGATCCTTTATATGTTGCTTATGATATGGCGGTGAAAAACGTTGTCAATCCATTCAATCAGGAGAAAAGCGCGTTATATAAAGCTGCAGGAGCGGATGTCTCGGCTTTTCTTCTTTCAACCAATGCCGCCAATGCCGACTTTGAATCTTTCTACTACGGTTTGTCGAGGTCCGACTTGGAGAAACTAAAAGTTTTTGATAAAGTATTTACTTCTCCAGAAGAGAAGATATTTATAATCGAATTGAAGCTTCTCAAGTTCTTTGATGGATATACTCCCAGTCCTTTACTCGATTGGACAGATTCTGACTTTTATAAATTATTTAGCTGTAATGATAAGATAATCATGAATTTAGGGGTTGAATTACGATCATTGGGGGTTGATCTTTCAAATATTCGGGTTGATTCCGATTTTAGAGGGTACCCGAGAATTACATTCCATTGGACATATCATAATGCCAATTTACGGGAATATTCGATTACATTTCTTGACGCTTGGAATAAGGAGCCGATATATAAGGAGTACGATATATATTACCAAAAGGCAGCGATGGATGTGACTTTTGCGTATAAAATGAGTGATAAAAGGCCGAATTTCATTCAAAGAGTCCATGTAATGCTTAACCCGGAAGGATGTTTTATAACTGACGACCGGGGTGCGGTTAAGGAAGGTGAAACGTATGTTTATAGCGATTTGAGCCGGTATTTCCCGTTATCCTTGGATGAAATGCCGGTTATAATCAGCCGTTCTATCGGCGAAGGTATAATAAGAAAACGCAAGAAAAATCCAAGCGATTTTACGGACGAATGGTTGAGATATGGGTGGAATCTAAAAGTTAGAAGAAGGTCAGATGTAGACGGCGGGATTATCCGGGGCGATCGGAACGATGCCGAAGCCCGTTTTACAAATGAAGATGAAGGCGTTTATGCGTCCATCCAGAAAATATTGACAGGTCTCGATGGGCGTAACGCTTCGCATTTAGCGGAAACCCTGGAAATACCGGCCCAGACAATCCAGGCAGTTAAAATAACAAGGGAAATTCTCGGGGATATATGGGAGGTGGATTTCAGGGATGAGCTGGAGAATATGCTGAAGTTGTTGCCGATAGCTCAGGAGACTCCGGATGACGTGCTGCCGGAAAACGAAAACGCTGAATTAATTGCGGAAGTCAATGTAATCTTTAATGATTTCTTCGGAACACGCGGAAAGATGTATCTCCTCCCGGAGAATATTTTAATAGCCGACGATGCGAGGATGCGTTCTGAAATAAATGCTCTGGGCTGCGGCTGTAAACTTCTGCAAAAAATCGTTATTGCCAGATCATATTGGCTCAACAAAGACATGCAGATTATCATCCATGAAACATTGCATCTTAATTTCGAAGGCATCCTCTGGGGATATTTGAATGAGGCTTTGACTGAGTGGCTTACGCGAAGGGTCACGGCCTCAAGAGGGATAAAAATCGACTCCTCCATATATTTGTTGAATATCCTTACGTGCGGGCCGATCCTTGCTCATATCTCAAAAGAAACATTAATCAATGCGTATATTTTCGGACGGCTTGATTTGATCGCCCGGGAAACCGGGGCCGATAAATTAAGATTTTTCGCAGATTTTATCGAGATGTGTTTTGCCCGTGGGGAAGCAATGTTGACGGCATATGCGGGTGATTTCTTATCCGGCGAGTGGGTGACGAAAGGTACTGTTGAAGAAGCGTACCAAAATATTAAGCAGCGGCATGAAAAATTGAGGGATGAGGAGATACAATTAATTATGAAAGGGTGCGATATCAAAAAAGACGGCGGAATTACCGGTGATTCCAGCCTGGGCATGGCCAGGATCAACGGCGTCGGATACAGCGCCGCGATTGGCTTGGAATTGATTCTGGCGGGTATTTATATGCGCACCGGGCCGCCGATTATTCTGAAAACCCCGCACTATCTCTCCCCGATGTATTATGGTTTATCGTATTCTGCTGTTGTTTCCCATGTCTTCAATAATTCGGGTATATTACTTGCAATTAACCCGTCCTCCATGGGTGCCTTTTCCATCCGTGGCTGGAGAATTGGCATTCCAATGGAGGCGGCTGATTATATTGTGGATGGTCCCGGATTCGCTCCCCGGGTGTTCTACCGTACCGTGGCCGGTTGGGGGCAACCTTTCAGAGGGGCTTCCGGAGCCGTCCTTTTACAGGAAACAAGTATTGAAGGTGTGCCTGCTGTTTTAGCTGCCTACGTGGCCGACGCCGACCTGCAAGGAAGTATCCCCGGCGACGGCGGAGAAATTAACATGAAGGATTATGATCCTGCCAGGACGATATTCGTTAGTGATGAGCAGGAAAAAAAGCATTCCACTCTTAATTTTAAAGCCCTTATTCCGGATATCTTCACGCAGCGCGGGGCGGTAGAGGCTACTGTGCTTGGGGCCTGCGCATATGGGAAGCTTGACCCGGCAACGGCGTTATTTAACGGCCATTTCTCTTTCATGAAAATAAACGGCGGCCCTGGCGCGAGGATTTATTTGGGCAAGGCTTTTTGGAACAAAAATGGAAAAGAGCGGGAAACTGCGGACGATCTTCGGTTTGCGTTGTTTATAGCACAGAAGGCTATACCCGAGGATTGTTTTACGAAGCAAAACCCTCTCTCTCAGGAATTTCAGGGTCTTCAGTTGTTGCATGGCAGTAATCCGGAACATGTTATGGATGTTTTCGCGGAAGGCGCGGCTGATGTGAAAGTAGACGGTGTTAATTATAAGGTGCCTTTTTATACCGGCGAATTTCTTGAAGGTTTTTACCCGATTATGCCTGTTATGAGCGATTATGGCGGAAGCTTGATAATGTCTGAAAATTCGTATGAGCCATATATGAAAATAATCGTAAGGATGATAACCGAAAATTATTTTGAGCTCGGCCTTTATGCTATTGCAGATTTTAATATCGGACTTGGTGATGTTTTATTCAGCGGAGAAAAGTGTAAGCTGGCAGCTTGCAGGGGTGGTTTGGTGCGGAAAGAATCAGCGGATTTTATGCACAGCCTCGTTTTTAATTCGGGCCTGGTGTCTTCCGCCTATGACGAGGCGGTGCAGCGATCCCATCGTGCGATTATAGTTGAAGAGGTATTTTCAGTCGCCCGAGAGCATGGTTACGAGGCGGAAATACGTGCCTGGCAGGAAAAGGAAAAAGAAATGCTTACGGCGGGATTCAACGGTACATTTGACGGCGGCACTCTGCCTGGAGCAGCCTTTGACTTGGAATCGCCGGAAAGAACGTACGTCATAACTTTTGCGCAAAAGGTACGGCTGTTCAAACTGTACCCGGATCTTTTTGCTGTTGATGGTCCGCGAAGTGGAAAATCCTACGGTGGATATTTTAATTATTGGATCCCGAATGAACTTCTGCCCGCAATCCGTTTTGACAAGAAGCTGGCCTATGTCATTGTTGAAGACTATGAACGGTTGAGCGAAACGATCACCCGTATCGCGGGGGATCTGATCAGGAAGAAACCGGAAGCGGTAATGCTTATCCCGGGCTGCAATACGCCGTTAGGGTTTTATCGGAAATTAGCGGAACAGGCGGCAAGAAAAGAAATTGATATCTCGCGGGTGCGGTTTGTGACTTTGGCCAGGGGTTTTATAGAGGAAAATTTAAGAGGCGAACATAATTTTATAGATTATGCGGTCATGCTGCTCGGTTTTATGCGTTTCTGGATTATCGGTGTTTATAATTCCGGCGAAGCGTATATCTGGCACCGGGAGGCGCTGGCGCTTTCCGAAATACCGGTGGCTGTTTTGGAGTCGCCTTCTCAAATAATCCCGGTGAATTTTATTGAGAATCAGAATGTGTTGCTGCAGGTCGGGAAGCGGAACATATTCGGCGATGACGGCTCCCAATACGTTTTTATTTTCAAGCTCAACCGTTTTGAGTTTAACCGGGAAACAATGGGGTTGGAAGAAACCGCGTTTCTGGAAAGCAACTTTTACTGCCCAATGCGATATGTCCCGGCATTTAATGAATTCATGCGCAGTATACCTAAAAACAGGGCTTACAGCGTATTGAGAAAAGCGCAATGCCGGCCGCCGTATGTGTCGGCAATAACGATAGCTGCCCAAAAGAATAATAAAGAAAGTATCCGTTCAATAGCGGAAAATCGCAGTGAAGCGCTGTATTATCTGGTAAGAAATACGCTGTCGCCGGATGTGAGTGGAAGAGATATGTACCGAATGATGAAGGAGAGAACTTTTGACGGCGGATACGATAAAGAATATCCGGATGCCTTTCTGATTGAGCGGATCGTTTCTTTCGTGGAAGGGGTTGAGGTGACAGACAGGATAACCGATGAAATATATGTTTTATGGACGCGGGTGGAAGGGGCTCAGCGAAAACTTTCCATCCATTTAGAGAGAAAACGTGACGGAGCCAGGGATAAGGAGCATTATGCGGTGCAATGCGCGCGCAAAGGAGACGCGGTGAGTATTTTGTTCCAGAAGGAAGAGTTTAATTTTACTGCCGAAGGGGAAGTCGTTAATCTCGCCGGGCACAAGGTTATTCGTCAGATAGTTTCCGTTGTTGCTGCTGCTCTGCCGGTGAATACTCAGGTTGTTCTTGAGTGGGTAACGAATAAAGCAACCCTGCGATATCTTTCACAAAACTGCCTGCCGGTGAAGAATGAAGGCGTGGTTATCAGGTGGAGCGGGGTTTCTGTGGTGGATAAACTGACCGGAAACAGCGATACCGAAGTTCTTCTTGAGGAAACCCTGCGAAAAACGCTTTTGGGAAAAGTGCTTGTTCATGCCGGCTTGTCCGGGTTAATCCTGAAATCAAACGGGAAAGAAGGGGTTGGTGCGCTTAACATGCTTCTTCAGGATTCAATGGACGGATTAATCCCGCCATTCACGCTTGCCGCCTGGAAGCGGGACGGCGGTTTGCAGCGTATTTATAAACAGGTTTTTGAAGGATTTGAACGCAGGGTCATCGCCGCGAGTTTCAGGAATGTCGCTGCTGCCGCGAGTTTGATTTTTGCGGCTTTGTCATTTGTGATAAATGCGTATTCCGCTCCGGCATACGCGGCGCTGTCGTATTGGCTGGCGCCGCTGGCGGCACAAGCAGAGGGACGGCGGGAACCGGCATCTGCGTGATAAAAAATGGGGACGGTTCTAAAAAATGGGGACGGTTCTATTTTTTGATAGTTCAACCAAGGGAGTAAAAATAGAACCGTCCCCATTTTTTCGTCCCCATTTTTTCCATTTTTTCGTCCCCATTTTTGATATCGAAAATTGTTGCCGGGGCTTGATTTAAATAAAAACATAAATAAAAACGTTCTTGAATAATGGATATAATTCGGATATAATAAAATCTGGATGCGCTGGCACGGGACAGCGGAAAAGCTGAATGCATTCGGGGGTGGTTTGTACTTATATTTTTATATTATCATTATTGAACAGGGGGGAACAAAAAGGAGGTGTGGGAATGCCCGGGGGAGAGTTTGAGGATAAGAGGGTATTCGAGCGGGTTATGGTGAATTTACCGGTGAGGTTTCTCGATGCGGGTTCGAATAAAGAAGGCGTTGGGAGAACCGAGAATATCAGCGCCAAAGGACTGGGATTTTATACCGATGAACAATTGCTTCCTATGACGCCGTTAGAGATGTGGGTGGAGCTTCCCGACAAGGGCGAGTCTCTGTATACCAGGGGAGAGGTTGTGTGGTCGAGAGGATCCGGCAATAAGTATAGGGCCGGTGTTAATCTTGAAAGAGCGGATCTCATGGGTATGTCCCGTCTTTTGAGGGTTGTCTGATGTCCGCGTGTTGATGCCCGGGAGGTTATATGCAGGAAAAACGTAAATTCAAACGACTGGCTACGGGTAAAGAAACACTGGTAAAAGAACAGAGCGGGAAAGAGAAAAAGGCTGTGGTGGTTGATATCAGCTTAGGCGGCATGCGTATTACGCTGGAGGAAGAGGCTAAAGTCGGAAATTGTCTTTCCGGGCAGTTCAAGATCCTTCCCGGCATGGGGCCGTTTTATGTGAACGGCGAGGTGATCTGGGTGAACCCTTTGAAAAAGGGCGATCTTCATTCGTCGTATGACGTTGGGATTAAGTTTAAAAATATAAGCGCAGTTCCTTTAGAAGCGTAAGGCGGGTTTTATATCTTTTTTTTATAAATGCGGGCGTCTATATCGATTTCCTGAAATATTTCCCGTGCCTCCAGGATCAACGATTCAACTTTTCCCATCATCAGAAATCCTCCCGGACGAAGCGCTTTGTAGAATTTCATGAGTATCTGTTCCTGCAGGTTGCGGTCATAGTAGATGAATACGTTCCTGCAGACGATCAAATCCACGTTCCGAATCAAAGCGTCGGAGGTCAGATCCAGCGGTTTAAAATTAACCATTTTTTTTAATTCTTCTTTTGGGCGGTAATTCCCTCCGTGGGCGTCGAAATATTTGGTGAGAAGGTATGTGCCGGCGTTCTTCAGGCTTTCCCGGGTATATTCAGGGTTACGCACGAAATCAAGGACTTTCTTGTCGATATCGGTGGCGTTGATATCGATGGTGAGTGGGCGGTTCTCAAAGGCCGATATCTCTTTCATGAGCACCGCGAGCGAAAAAGGCTCTTCCCCGTTGGCGCACCCGGCCGACCATATCCTGAAAAAATTATTGTTGGCTTCCAGCCGGCTGTGGATCTCCCGCTCGAGCACGGCGCGCAGGGCGTCCCATACGGCGGAATCGCGGAAGAATTCGGAAACGTTGATGCAGAGGACTTCCAGCAGGCGGTCGTATTCTTCCGGTTTGTTGATCAGTACTCTCAGATAATCCGAGTATGAGGCTGTGTGGTTCGCCCGTATGCGGATGGCTACCCTGCGTTTGAGCAGTTCCCGGTGGTAATGCCGGAAATCGATGCCGCGGTCTTCGAAGATCTTATTCAAGAGCAGGTTGAAATTCTCGTTTTTGTCCTCTTGTATTTCATGCCGCGGTTTTTCGCCGACCGCGTGTATGGCCTCCAGTACCGCGCGCGCAAATTCGGCTTGATGCTCGAGCTTGGTTTGTTCTATGATGACCTGCAGTGCTTGTTCTTCAGTGGTTACGTATTTGGCGGGTATGCGGGAAAGGATATAGGCGAGCATATCGTTCTTGCATTGCTCGCAGGTGCATATATCGAAGCGCACACTAAGGGCGTTTTTGAGAAAATCATCGGCGATATCTTCAATGATATTCCTGAGTTTTGCCATAGCGGATGATGTGCGAATACCTCCTGAAGTTGTGGCACAATGTATTTCTAAAAAAAGTATAGCATAATTACCCCCCGATGCAAATGGATTTTTTACCCGTTTCCCACCGGATTTCCCGCCGGATTTTTTTCTTGCTATTTATGCGTAACATACTATTATATTAGTAATGTATACGCACATACAGAAATCAAAACCCTTCCACAGCCATTTTTCGCGCGCGCGGGCGTGCTTTCGTTCTCCTCTCTCCCCCAAGGCAGGGTTTTCCCTTATCGAGATTATCATGATCGTGTTGATCATAGGCATATTGGCGGGTATTGCCATTCCTCGTTTTTCCGCTTTTTTTGTGATGAAGCTGGAAGGCGGCAGGAAAAAAGTGATCTATGATATTCGTTATGTTCAGCAAATAGCGGCGGCCCGGCATACCAATACCCGTGTGGTTTTTAATACCGTGAATGAAACCTATTCCGCGCAGGAGGAATCCCCGCAGGGAAGCGGGACGTGGGTTACGGTAATTTCGCCTTTTACCCGCGCCGCCCTTCAGGTTAATTTCGCGAGTGATTATCAGTATAACGGCATAGATATTACCAGCGCCTCCTTTGGCGGCAGCGGTACCCTGCAATTTGACTGGAAAGGCATCCCGGCAAACGGCGGCACCGTGGTGTTGACTTTTAAAGACGAAACCCGGACTATCACGGTAGAAGCAAATACGGGGTTCGTCAGGTAGTGTGTAAGTTTGTAAGTGTTTAAGTGTGTAAGTGCGAGAGCGTGTAAAAAACCACATGGAAGAGTTTAGATTTGATTTTGAGAAGTTGGATGTATATAAAAGGGCTTTGAAATTCACAAGAGATATCTTTACCCTTTCTGGAAAATTTCAGCCGGCTTTGCAGTATTCTTTGGGTGATCAGTTGCGCAGGGCAGCGCTGTCGGTTTGCAACAATATCGCGGAAGGCAGCGGCAAACAGACTAAAAGCGCGAAAGTGCAATTTTACGGGTATTCTCTAGATTCAGCAAGAGAATGCATCCCTATGATATCGTTGATTTATGATTTAAAGATTATTAAGGATGATGAATACACTTTTTTGAGAAACGAGTGCAAAGAAATTTGCAGTATGCTTGGAGGCCTCATTGCGTCCGTTAAACACTAATTCCACACACCTTCAACATACACACTTTACACTTAAACACTTACACACTACTCGGAAAGGTATCACTTTAATCGAGATGGTGGTGGTTATCGCGGTTTTGGGGATGGCTATCCCGGTTCTCTTGAGCGCGTGGGCGAACGTGGCTTGGCGGGCTGTCCGTTCAGAGGCTGTCGCGGACGCCGCCTTTTACGGCGAGGAACTGATGGAATGGGCCAAGTCTAAACGCTTCGATGAAAAGACCACCGCTCCCTGGACCGGTTCCGCCGCTTTCGGGGTGGACGCGGGAGAGAGCGGCGCCAATATGAATACTTTCGATGATGTGGATGATTTTGTGAACGCCTCCGATATCCGGGTTACTCAGTCTCCCGGCGGCTTTCGGCGTTCAGCAGCGGTTGAATACGTGTATTTGAATACCGCGCCCAATCCCGATGCCTGGATATCGTGCGGCGCGGTGAACTGCGGGGCGGTAACCGACTGCGCCGCGTGTGCGCAATGCTGTTATAAGCGCATCACGGTTACCGTGAGCCACGCGGCAAATTTGATCAGCCCCGTCACTCTGACTACTATCGTGCGATAACCGTCATTTTGCCCGAATGATTTAATTATGAGACTACCCAATATTCAACGCTTAATATCCAACGCGCCGTACGCCAAAGGCGTTACGCTCTTTGAACTGGTCATGGTCATGGTTATCGTCGGCATCATGGCCGGAGTTTCGTCCCTGTACATCCGGGAGACCGTTGATTTGTACCGTTTTCTGAGTTTTCGGAGCGAAGTGGTGTCTCAGGGCAGGCTTGCCCTGATGACCATGGCGCGCGAGGTCAGGCAGGTGCGGGATAATTTCGCGGTGACCGCGGCCGGCGCCGATGAATTCCGTTTTACCGATATCCATGAGCCCCTGGATAAAACGATAAAATACAGTTTGTCGGGAAATCAGCTCAAGCGCACGTTATACGATGAGAACGGGTCTCAGACCGCCGATAATACGCTGGCCGCGGGTGTTTCCGCTTTGGCTTTCACGTACTATGATGTGAACGGGACGCAAATAACCCCGGTTTTACAGCCGACTAATTTGTACTGGGTCAAAATTTCCATAACGCTTGCCTCAGGCACCCAGTCTAAGACTTTATCTACTATGGTTCACCCGAGGAACATTTATTAAGGCCCGGCGGGGGTGTGCGATGAAATATTTAAACAACAAAAAAGGAGTTAGCCTTATCATCGTGATCTTCGCGATACTCCTTTTTTCCGGCCTGGCCTGGACATTGATGTCTATGCAGTCGGGAGAATTTGAATCGAATATGCGCAATTTCGAATCTGAAAAAGCCTTGTATCTGGCGGAATCCGGGGCGCAGTGGGGTGTATCGCAATACTCGCTTAACACTGCCTGGCGGACAACATCGGCCGCGGCCTGCAGCCAGGTTTCGGACTGGGTTTTGCATACTATGGGCGCCGGCCAATACCGGGTTTGCTGCCGTAATCCGAATGCCGCGGAGCCGGGCGAAGCGGTGATCGAGGCGGAGGGTTACGCGCCGTCCTATGTTTCATACCTGGCAAAGCGTAAGGTTAAATTATCCATGATCACCGGAGGATTGAGCAGGGCCGCGCAAGTCCGGTATCTTTTTGACTGGTCCGGATCTTTTTTTAATCTCCCCCTGATTTTCGGGGATATCGGCGTTACCGACCGGCCGGCTGACTCCGGCGACGGTTACGAAGGCAGCGGGAATGCCGTCCATAATGAGTCATCGGATGTTAATACCAGCCCGCTCAGGCCGCCGGGGAGCGGTAAGAGAGAGCTGTTTTCCGACGACAGCGGTTTTCCCGTCATTAATATGGTTAAAATCGAGACCCAGTATGCCGGTAATATTTATACGCCTCCGCGGGGAGCGGAATTGACCGATATCCAGGCCGCCGGAGGCAAAAGTACGCTTACTTTTGACGCGGCCGGTGATATATTTAACGTGACTCAGCAGTCGCAGTTTGTCGGGCAGGCTTTACGGAATACGACCATGGGAAGCTGGCAGAGCGGGAGCTGGGGGGTGATCGAAGAGGTGTTGAGCGTGAACAGCTGCCGGTTGACCGGAACAGTGATTTGGGAAGATAAGGATGCTAATCCCGATGCGCGCGGCGATCGGGTATGCCTTGTTCCCAAGATCTCTACCATAGCCATCGCGGGAAGCGGCGGGAACTGGAACAGTAATCCCCGGCGCACCTATCAGATCACCTTTGATTGCCAGGTCCCTTTTACGGTTGGAAACGTCCTGCGGAATTTTTCCAGCGAAGCGCGGAATTCCCGGGTAAAGGAATGGGATTACCGGGATTGGGGGGAAATAACCGGTGTCAGCTCCACGGTTTCTCCTCCGGTAACTACGATCAGTGTGGAGTTGGATTCTTTGGCCGGTACCGCTCCGGGATGGCAGGTTGACGATTGGGTTGGGGAGGCAAAAGAATTTTCCGGGAGCAACAGCAATGCGGTCTGGTTTATTCGGGGGGATATGCTTTATAATTTAAGAGGAGGAGGGGCAAACTGTAACCAGTCTTCTTTTACGGCTGAGGGCGACATCGGCCTTATGGGCTCGGGCGGCATAACCATCAAAGCCCATGTCAAGAATTCCGCCAATCCCACCCTCCCGAATTTAGCCAGTGAGAACGGGAGCATTTATTCCGACAGCTTTTACCTGCCCCTTACCCGGGTATTCCAGGGGATAGTATATACGTATAACGGCAACGTGACTTTTGACAGCATAAACGGTACGTCTGTATTCGGGTATAATGTTACCTTCAGCGGTTTCGTGAACCTGAATTACAATTGCCCGATAAACCTGTTTAAATGGGATAAATACGTCAGCGGCGAAGGTTTTTACGGCGGGCAGTCTTCGTTCAGCTGGAGCGAGGAAGAATAACGGCGGCAGCCGTTCATTATCAGGGGGATCCGGTATGTCAAAAAAAATGGTATTCGCGGTTGTGCTTGTGTTTTTCTGCTTTGCGGGTATATGGTACCTGCGGGCGCAGAATGTTGCGGATGACGGGTCGTTCTTCTCCGTATTCATCCGGCGTTTTGATCAGATCGAGGCAAAGATAGATAACCTTGTTTCCGCCGTTCCTTCGGCAAAATCCGAGAACAAAGATCGGGAGATCCTTTCCAAACTGGATCAGGTGCTCGCGAACCAGCAGTCTATTCTGAAGGAACTGGAAATCGTGAAGGTCAGGGCCACCCGTAAATAGCCCTTGTTTTAAGACGGGATATATTATAATATATTAAGAAAGAAAAACCGGATGCTCTCCGCAAGAGTCAATGCGGGGCCGCGAAAAAAATAACCGCACGGTTGTATTTTTTTCGTATCGGTTTTTCTGCAGTATAGTCATAGTAGGAGATTATGGAAGGACAGGAGAAACCGGCAGTTCAAAAACCTTCGTTCAGAAAATCCGCTAAGCCCAAGGGGAAACCGCCTCTTTCCGCTCTCTATTTCTTTTTTAAAAATATTCTCGCTTCCACCCGGAACGTAACCGGCATAGATATCGGTTTCAGCTATATCAAGATAGTACAGCTGCAAAAGGGCAAAAAAGGGTACCTGATCAGCAATTGTATAATCCGCGCCCTGCCGCAGGCTATCCGGGATAATCCCGCTGAAAAACGCAAGGTGACGCAGGGGTTCTTAAAAGAATTTATTTCCGATGCCCGGGTTAAATCCAAACTGGGGCGCCTGGCAGTGTGGGGCAAAGGAGTTTTTGCTTTTTCCCTCACTATCCCCAACCTGAATAAAAAAGACCTTAAGGGGGCGGTGAGCATCGAACTGAAAAAGCGCCTTCCTTTTCAGGCCGATATCAATAAGATGGTGTTTGATTTTTTTATCACCGGCCAGTCCCGCGACGAAAAAGGGCCGGTTCTGCTGGTAACGTGTATTGCCGCCGAGCAGGCGGTATTGGACGAACACCTGCGGTTCCTGAAAGATATCAATATCCGCCCGGTTATGGTCAATGTTATCCCGGACGCGCTGGGTAATATTTTGCCCTATTGTATCGAAGGAGCGGATAAAAGAACCATTGCCGTGCTGGATGTGGGGGCGAATTCCGCCCAGCTTAATTTTTTCAAGGGCCGGGAACTGGTTTTTGCCCGCGAGATCCCGGTAAGCGGCGACACGCTGACCCGCGCTATGGCCAAGACTATCACTATCCCCGGCGGCACCGCGAACATCTCTTTTGAAGACGCGGAGAAGATCAAGCGTAATTGCGGTATTCCTCTTGAGGATGAAGGAGGCACGGAATATCTCACCGATTTCGGCGCTTTGCGCGGAGATCAGATCTCCGGGATGCTCAGGCCGACCCTGGAGCGGCTGGTTATGGAAGTGAACAGGACCATGAATTATTACACGAAAACATTCAAGGCGGAAAATTTTGATGTCTTGTATCTTACCGGCGGGAGTTCGCGTATCAATAATTTCGATAAATTCCTGCTTTATAACCTGGAAGGCTTGAACAAGGTTGAGCGTTTGGATGTCCTCAAGGCGGTCAAGGGGTGGGCGGGCACGGGTATTTTAAAACAGGATCTGGTAATGGAACAGGCGGCCCCGCATCTGGCGGTGGCTTTCGGGCTGTGCCTCGGCAGCGGCGGCAAAGTCAATCTTCTGCCTTTGAAGGAAAAAGTCGAGCAGAAGATCGTTTTCGTTACCAATACATTGAGGATACTCTTTCCTTTTATCCTGGGCATTATCCTGGGATTGTATATCATATACTATGCCAACGCGCTGAAGTATAAGGTATTCATTATCAACGTTAATTCGGCCATAGGCCGTTTGGAACCGACGGTCAAACTGGTAAAAGAATACCAGGAGATCAATGCCAAGATCGAGCAGAGAAAGGGATTGCTTGAGAGCGCCAAAAGTAAACAACCGTTGTGGCCCGGGGTGATGAAAGAGCTCAGTAATATCATCCCCAAAGAGGTGGTATTGGAACGGATCCGGGTAGTCCGGGGGAAAGAGCCCAAGGAAATGCATTTGATCGGCCGGATCACGGCTCGATACACCATCGTGGACGTGGCGCTCCAGCAGTTCATTATGCAGTTGAGCGATTCCCCGTATTTCGATAAAGTCGAGCTGGCGGCCAGCCAGCCGGATATGTATTCGGCGGTGCCGGCGGCGAACTTCGATATTCTGTGCAGGCTGAAATATTGAAACTGTTCAAGTCGAGAGGTGTATAATTCATGGTAAAGGCCGGTTTGGACAATAAACTTACGCACGTAGTTATTTTTTGCTCGGTTTTTTCTTTTTTTCTCCTTTTTTTGCACCTGTTCGTGGGCAGGCCGATCATTAAATATGCCGATACTGTAAAAGCGGACTGGAAAGCAAAACAGCTGCAACTGCAGGAGGCGGAAAACCTGATCAAGGTCCTGCCTAATCCCCGGAAGGCGATCGAAGACGTGGAAAAGAAGTTCTCCGATCTTTCGGATGTGGGGGTGACCAGGAAACAGATCCCCCGTATGATACAGGTGCTTGGAAAATCCACCATGGATAATAATATCAAAGTGCGTTCAATCAAACCCCGGGAGGACATGAAATCGAGCGCGGATAATCTGCCCGTGGGAGTGAGCAAGGCGTATATAGAGTTGGAGTTGATCTGTCCCTACAAGGCTTTTGGCGAATATATAAAGGTCCTGCCCGGTTTACAACCCGGTTTCAGCGTTGAGAGCGTGGAAATGCAGAAGGCGCCGGAAGCAGAACCGGCGAAGGTTTCCGATAATCCCCAGCCGCAGGCCAAAAGCCGGCCGCTGAGGGAACCGAATTTATCGATCAAATTGATCGTGAGCACGTATATGGTGTGGGAATTGTGATTTTCGCTGTGTGCCGGGCCGAGGAATATTATGCCGATGACTAAAGACCAGAAACAGTTGGCGATCGTGGGGGTTCTTTTGGTGTTCATGGTGCTGGTGTTCATGAACAACTTTAAACCCAAAAAGAAAAAAAATGCCCCTCCTCCCGCCGTGCCGGCAAGGGAAGTCAATTCTCCGGCGGGACAGCCCGCCGGCCAGGCTCAAGCGGACAGCGGGAGATCCAAAGCCGGGCAGAAAGAACGCGCCGACGCGCAAGGGTGGGGAAGGGATCCGTTCGTTCCGTATGAAGAACAGACGGCTGCGGGGGGCGGGTTTACCTTGAAAGGGATTTCTCTCGGTAAAGGGAAAAAAGGGTACGCCCTTATCAACGACGAGATCGTCAAATCCGGGGATACCTTTATGGGGCATGAGGTAGCCGGGATCGAGAAAGATAAGGTACTGCTTCGGAAAGACGGGCAGAGCTTTTACATCGTTTTCCCGCAGGAAGAGTGATTAAGTCTATCCTCAGATGCCGGTAGGGACAGAACATTGTTCGGTTCCTACCGTTAAAGCCGAAAGGTGCTTATGAAAAATAAAATACGGTTGCTTTTTTTTCTTATGCTGTTATGCGTGTTTATGCCCTGCGGTACGGTTCTCGCTCAGGATGCGGAGAAACAGATTATCGAGTATCTGGAGTTTCGCGAGGTGGACATCAAGGATGTCCTGCGTCAGCTTGCGAAGCAATACAACCTGAATATTGTTTTTTCCGAACTGGTCAAAGGCCTGGTGACGGTCCAATTGAATAATGTCAGTGTTGAGCAGGCCATGGATTCGGTCATTACCGTGAACGGCTTCGCCTATAACAAGAAAGAAAATGTGTACAAGGTGGCCACTCAGGAAGAGGCCGGGCGCGAAGGCAAGCAGACTAAACTTTTCAAGCTCAACAATGCGGACGCTGTCGCTCTGAAGGATACCCTCGCCAAAGTGTTGTCTGCCGACGGCTCTTGTGAAGCGGACAGCCGTTCCAACTCTCTCTTGGTCACTGATTCGGTCATGGTGATCAATAAGATCGGAGCCATGATCCCGGAGTTGGATGAGCTCACTCCCCAGGTTTTGATCGAGGCGAAATTCATCGAGACGGCGCTCACCAATACCGAAAAGCTCGGTATCGACTGGTCTACGACTATGAGTGTTTCCGGCGCTAAAAGGCCGATAACCTGGCCTTTTTCTTCCGGCGGCGATGCATCCCTTAATAAAATAGTCCCTGAGGGAAATCCGACCGATGCGATAGGTTTTCCCAATCCGAAGGGTTTCCCTTATACCAATAGTGACAAATTGGTTGAAGATAGTACATTCAAATTCGGAACAATCGATTTTAGCGAGCTAAAGGCTGTTTTTGATTTTCTGGCAGTGCGCGACAGGACGAAGCTGGTGGCTAATCCACGGGTGGTTACCACCAATAACCAGGAGGCGACCATTAACGTGGGGAAAAAGTTGTCGCTGCCGTTATATAAGATTAATGATACGACCGGCGCGTACGAAGTGAACGGCTGGACTGAAAAAGATGTGGGGGTCAAGCTGGTGGTGACTCCTCAGGTTTCGCATGACGGGTACATTAAATTGAAGCTGAAGCCGGAAGTGAATAGCCTGGTCGGCTATGCTTCTACCCGCAACGGGGTCAATGAAGGGCCGATCACATCGACTCGAAACGTAACCACGGAAGTGCAGATATTGGACGGCCAGACGGTGGTCATCGGCGGATTGGTAAAGGAAGAGACGTTGAACCATATAAAAAAGATCCCGGTGCTGGGCGATATCCCGGTATTGGGGTATCTTTTTAAGCGCAAAGAAGTGGGCTCCGACGGAAGCCCGGCGGAAAAAACCGACTTGCTAATTTTTGTGACTGCCCGTATAATAAAGGATAACCGCGCGCTGATCGCAAAGGCGGAGAAATCCGAGGCGTTTTCAGCTTCGAAATTCAAATTAAAATTAAGGGATATAAAAAATTACCGGGTCGAATAGCGTAAAGTACGTTTAAGGGGAGGGAAAATGAGAAAGAGCATCATTCTTTTGTGTGTTTTCATCGCAGTCATGTTTTCCGCCGGCTGCACGCATTTGTCTTTCAAGAATACCTATAAAAATACCTGCCTTGAACCGGCACGGGGAGTTAATCAGGTGAAAGCCTCCCGGGTGGCGATCTTTCCGTTTGCCGATTATTCGTACCGGCAGGAGGGCGCGAAACCGCTTCTGTGGGGCCTGAACAGGAAACTGCTCGAGGACCTGACCGATGAATTCGTGAAGCGGGGGATCATGGTGTCTATACAGGAAGATACGGAAGGATTGCTCATTTCCGAAGGTATTATCAAAGCTTTTGATCCCGATGAATTGAGCGGCAGGATCGGCAGTATAGCGGGTGCGTTGGGAGAGGAAGGCCGGAAACCCGAACTTTCATATATCGCCCCGGAACGGGAATTGGAACGCACGGACCATTCCGAAGAAATGGTCGCCGAGGTCAAGAAAATGGTAAAAGAGAAGAAGGATCGAGCGCCGGATGGCCGGCCCGATGATCAACTTCTCGCTCAAATTATGAATATTATTTCTTTGGATCCCCGGGAGCCGTTGGTTAACGGGGTAACCGCAAGCCTTTCCAAAGAAAAGATCATCGACCTGGGAAAGAAGCTGGATGTTGATTTGATAGTCAGGGGAAGGATCATAGAGGCGGGGACACTGGATAAGGCCGTTTCTCCGTCGTTCTCCAATCAAGGGGTCATCCCTTTTATGGTTTCGCCCATAAAAAATTTCTTCTTAGGCAAAGGCGAGAAACCGGTATCGCTGGGATACGCGGAAAAGGAAAAATATGAGCTTGGGCTTTTGGACAGTTATTCTTTGAAATCCCGGCCCACGGGCAGGGAAATGTCCGTTCTTCAGGTACGCGTGTATCTTCAGGATGCCGGGACCGGGGATCTTATCTGGACCGGCAGGGCGGAGGCGAGCTATAATCCCGATGTGTTCAAACGGTATTATAAAGGGATGTTCGACAAGGTTTCCAAACAGGTTGCGGTTTCTCTGGGGGGGGACCTATTCCGCGTCCCCAAAACCGAAAAACGGAAAACCGCGGGCGGCAACAAAGGCGTCATCTATTCGAATGTGCCGTGAAAAAGAAGATTATAGAATGTTGTCATTAACCGGATGAACAGTATCAGGCAGCGAACGGGGGGAAACCCATGATAGACAGGACTCACAAGATCCTTATTGCGTTTGGAATCATACTGGCGGCGGTCATGCTTTTTGTTTCCCGTCCTCTCGGGAAGCGGGAACGCGGGAATGGGAATGTTACTGCCGCCGGGCTTGAGGCGCGCATCCGGGATCTGGAGGCGGAATTGAGCGCTTTTGCGCAGTTGAAAGTTTCTTCCGACCGCGCCCTTAAAAGAGAGAAAGAGAAAACCTGCCTGCTGGAGAGAAAGATCGCGGAAGAAAAGCCGGATAAAATTGATTCCGCGCCCGTTCTGCGGAAAAAGGACGCCGCTGCGGCGCGCCGGGCCGATGAACGATCTTCCCTTGAACGGAAATTGGCGAAATCGGAAAAGACGGCGGCCGTTTTGAAAGAAGCCAACCGTTCCTTGAGTGAAGGGCTGAAGGCCATCGAGAAAGAGCTGGCGGATATCGACAGCAAGCAGGCGTTGTTGATAAAGGAAAAGAAAGATGCCGTCAGGGAAAAACTGGAAGCGGTCAAAAATGCGGGTGTTATGAAAGATAAATTGCTTTCTTTTGATAAAGGGAATCAGGAGTTGTTCCGTCAAATACAGTCTTTGAAGGCCGAATTATCAAACCTTCAGGCGGCTTCCGGGAAGCTGGGAGCGGAAAAAGAAACCATCCGCAAGGAGCTCGAGGATGCAAAAGCCGCGGGCGCGAACGCCCGGAGCATGAAGGAAGAAATCGCCCGCCTGCGGAGCCGGTTGAAAGAGCTTACCGGGGATTACGCGGTTTTAGAGGAAGAATACGCGAAAGCCTCGCAGGAGCTCCTGCGGAATAAGGCGGTCTCAGGGGAGCGCGCCGATAAGATACTCCTTTTGCAGGATAAATTGGCAAAGGCGGAATCCGCTTTGAGCGGGATACAGTCTATGATACTATCGGCGGAGAAAGATTCAGCTTTGCTCCGGCAGGAGTTTGTGGCCATGCAGTTGGAAAGAGAGGCGCTTAAGCGCCAATTGTCCTTAGTAACGGTAAAATTCAGCGATGCCCAGGCGAAATTGCGGCAGATCGGTGTCCTTTTTAGCGCTGCGCCGGAAGACAGTGTTCAGCCGGCAGAGGGCGGCGTTCAGGCAGAGGTTTTGCCGGCAGAAAAGCCGGCAACGGAAGCGGCCGGTGAGCAGTCCGACAAGGTTGTCCCGGCAGCGGGGATGGCGGAACCTCCGGTCGAGGAACAGTTTTTGCCCGCTTTTCCGGGAGCGCCCGCGCAAGAACCGTTGGCGGATTCTCCGGGCCAGGCGGCGCAAAAAAACGGGAAAAAAGTGAACGTGGAACTTGCGCCTCAACCCGTTCCGCAAGGCGCCGAGGCGGAATAATCCTATGAAGAACCCCAAAGTTGTTTTTGTGACGGGTGTTGCGGTTATGCTGGTTGTTTTGACGGCTTGCGCTGCGCAGCCGCAGGAAGCCGGCGGCTCCAGTGAAGCGGTAATACAAAAAGCCAGGGAATATTTCCTAGCCGGGAAAGAACTGCTGGCAAAGGGCGATTTTACGGCGGCCAACGAAGCTTTTAAGAATGCCCAGAAGCTTCTGGAGGGGGTTTCCCCGGGAACCGCGGTTATTGCGGAGGGAAATACCCGGCTTTCATCAACCGATTCCGCGCCTTCCTGTATTAAGAAGGCGCAGGAAGCGGACAGCAAAGGAGATTTTAAGGAAGCCGCCGATTATTACCGGAAGGCGGCGGAGTATGCTCCCCGCAGCGCGGATATTCATTATAACGCGGGCGTGGAGTTTTTGAAACTGAACCGGTTTACGGAAGCGGCAAAAGCCTTCCGATACACCGTGGAATTGAATCCCCGCGATAAAGACGCGTATTATAATCTGGGCGTGTTGTATGACGAACAACTGAACGATAAAGATAAGGCGTTGGAGTATTACCTGCGTTATCTCGCTCTTGCTCCGTACGGGAATGAATCGGAATCGGTGAAAGCCGCAGTTTCTCTTATCAGGGGTAAATCAGAAAAAAATGAACGATAAAGATTTAGGAAGCCTCTTAGTGTCTTCAAAGTTGATCAACCGGGAAGAGCTTACCAAGGCGTACGCGGAGGCGGATAGATTAAAGCGGCCCTTGGAGCGTATTATCGTGGATATGCATCTGTTGTCCCGTCAGGCTCTGTATGAGGCTATCGCCCAAAAAATGGGCTATACTTATGTGGATATCTCCGCTCTCAAAGTTGATGAGGAGCTTCTGAAGGCCCTGCCGGAAAAATTTTCCAAACAGATACAGGCCATTCCATTGAAAGTTGAAAAAGGCGCTCTGCACGTGGCGATGGCCGATCCCGGTGATCTGTACGCGGCGGATCAGATTCAACGGCAGGCCAATATGCCCATTGAAATATTTTTTGCCGGCCCGCAGGATATCGAGGAAACACAGAAAAAGATATACGTGCATAAAGGGATCACCCGTGATTTCATGGAAAGAATGATCCGGGATGATTCAGAGGCAAAGTTCTCCAAAGACGGCATGCGGGAGAACACGTCTATTATCAAGCTGGTGGATCTGATTATTTCTCAGGCGGTGCGCGACCGGGCATCGGATATCCATATCGAGCCCGAACAGGAGATGACCCGCGTGCGCTTCAGGATCGACGGTATCATGCATGAACTGCCGTCTCCTCCGAAACAGTGGGAAGGCGCGCTTATTTCCCGTGTCAAGGTTTTGTGCGGAATGGACATAGCGGAGACCCGGGTGCCTCAGGACGGCCATTTCCAGGTTAAGGTTGAAGAGAAGGTTATTGATTTCCGTGTTTCCACCATTTCCACCATTTACGGAGAGAATATCGTCATGAGGCTTTT
>JBAZGE010000028.1:0-23413 GCA_041653035.1 Candidatus Omnitrophota bacterium | reverse complement strand
TGCTTCTTATTTATGCCGAAATGGCCGAATAACGCGTCAACGCGCCGGCGGATCTTCTGCAGATCAGGTAAGCGGGTTTTCTTCATACATGCGGATAAATGACGTCAGCAAGCCGGCCAGCACCCTTCTGGATTTCTCCAAACGCTGTTGTTCGCGCGGCCGGAGGCCGTTATACAACGGTTTCTTCCCGATAATATCGGAAACATACATAAGGACCGCAGCTTTTTTTTCTATATACGCCGCGGCGTTCAACACCAGGGAAGACTCCATATCCACGCACGAGATGCCCGTTTTTTTAAAAATGCCGGCGTAGCGTTCCTCCAGAAGAAATGAATTCACGGTGGCGCAGCCGGCGAAACTCTTGACGGCGCCTTTGGAAAACGCCTTGATCTCACCGGACAGCCGCGCATCCGGAACTATCCTCCGCCGCGCAGTTTTTTTCCCCAACATATCGCTGAAACTTTCGAAATTATACGCTTTGTTCACCATTACCATATCACCGATGCGCATACCCGGGAGCCCGCCGCAGCTGCCGAAAAGGTAAATATATTCGCAGGGAGAGCCTTCAAGCCCCAAGACACAGTCCCCGGCAAAAAGGCTGAAACGGGGCGAAAGAATAGTGGCAAAGCGCGTTTCCACGGCGCGGAAGAAAAACCCTTTATGCGTATTCCCGATATGCAAGCCAGAGAATAGAAACGCTTCGTTCAACGGGCTGATAATACAATGCCGTTTTATTCTGCTTCGAGAAATCCCGTATAGTTTCTGGAAGGTGTCCATCGTTATGATATTGTATCGAAAATTAAGTTAAGTGCATGAGTGCATAAGTTCGACCTTGAATCGCGAGTTATAAGTCAAACTTATGTACCACTGCACCTATGCACTAACCGACGCCCGAAACTCTGATGTTCTTACAACCTTATGCTCCTGCACACAGATGTTTTATTATTCCCAACCTGTTCCTGCTCCCGCGGGAACGGTACACGCTCATGAGATAATGCAAAAAGATAGCCGGCCTTCCCCGCATATTACTGCCGAAGATCCGCGCGCAAGAATAGTTATTGGCCATAGGCACCACATACCCCGGATCAAACGGACGGAACGATACCGGCGCTTTTCCGTTTATGCTATTCAAGATATTGGCGGCGGCACATACCCCCTCAGTAACGGCAAACTGCACGCCCATGCGCAGAAAATCACCTTTATAAGAAAAATAAGCGGCATCGCCGGCGGCAAAACAAGACTCTCCCAGCCGTAAATATTCATCGACTTTCAGCCTGCCCTGAGGGTTCTTCTCAACCATGACGGCCTGGGCGAACGGGGGAATTTTAACCCCTGCCGCCCAGATAAGCAGAGCGTTATCTATGCGTTCATCCCCTGAGAGCCATACCCGGCCCTCTTCTGTTTTATCGATAACCGTATTGGTCCTGACCTCGATGCCCATGCGCGCCAGGTTCGCGGACACGTACCTTTTCATCCATTCCGGCAAGGGGCCCAGGATAGACGGGGCGCGCTCCACAATAATGACCCTTCCTTTTTTCGAACGGGTGTTCAGATATCTTCTGAGATTAGTGGCGATCTCTATCCCGGTATACCCTCCTCCGGAAATTATATGCGTGTCGAAATCCCGGCCATCCAGGGTATCGCGTATCTTTTTCGCGTCCGCGGCATCATCCAGCTTGCGGGCGTGTTTTTTCAAGACATCGTTCCCGTAAAAATTGGTCTCTGAACCGCAGGCTATAAGCAGGTAATCGTATCTCACCGCCCCCAGAGAAGTGGAAACTTCTTTTTTAACCATATCCAGCGCGAGGACCTCCTTGTTCAAAAAGTTAAAACCCAGCCGCCGGCTGACCTTCTTGATGGGATAAACCAATAATCCCGGAGGAATATCTCTCCCGATAACATCGGGAAGCAGCGGCAGAGAATTACAATACGCGCTCTTATCGATCAGCGTGACCATAGCCGCGCCCGTATGCCGGGCAAAAAAACCGGCTGCGGCCACACCGGCGAACCCGCCCCCGATTATCAAAACATTCTTCACAGCAGAATCCCCCCGATAATAAACAGGCTCATGAGCGCCTGCAGAGCGATAGTTAATTTCGATGATCCCAGCAGCACGGCCTTTTCCGCGGAATGCTCTTTAATAATGACGGCCGCTTTAGCCGCGGGGATGAGCAGGATCAGAGAAACCAGCCCCCAGGAACTTATATAACCCGCGGCCGCCAGTAACACAACCGAGGCGAATCCGAGGCCGGCCAGGAGCGCGTACAACAGGTACGCCCTGCGCGGCCCGGTAAAACCGGCCCAGGTGCGCTTCCCGGCGGAGGCATCTTCCGAAAAATCCGGGACTTCATTAACGAATAAAATAGCGGCGGTGAAAAAACCGAACGGCAAAGACAAAAGAAAACTCCCGAGGTCCGGGAATATCCCGCTCTGGATGAAATACCCCCCCATGACCGGAACCGGCCCGAAAAGCAGGAAGATCACCGGCTCTCCCGCCGCCCGATAAGAAAAAGCTATCGGCTTCTGAGAATACGACCAGGCCAGGAAAATTATCCCCGCGAAATACACCAACGGGACTATGCTCCCGGACAGAAACACCAAACCGAATACACAGGCGCATGCCAGAACGGCAAAAAATACCGCTGTTTTCAGGTAAAAGCCCTCTTTCAAAACCCCCGCCTGAATGAGTTTCGAACCGCCGAAAAAAGCGTAATAATTCCTGTCCTCCCAATCCGCGCCGCTTTTAGAATCAGCGTAATCGTTGATCAGATTCGCGCTTAAATGGGTCGCGCTTACCGCGATGAATCCCAGCAGAAACCCCGCGGGATTCCAATGCCCGCGCGCGAACAAAGACCCCGCGACGAACGGCAAAACGCTCGCGCTCAAAAACGGCAGCCTCAACGCCCTGGCAAAAACAGACAGATTCATATATCGGCCCCTTCGACTATTTTATTGCCTATCCAACACATATATGTTAACATACTCCCATGGTAAACAAAACAAGAAAATCGATTCGCACAAATCGTTCAGCGATAACTTCCCCGCCGGCAGGCAAACCAGCCGGCGATTTTCAGTGGTTAGGAAAGAATAAAATTCTTTCCTATACCATAAAAAATACGCTGGAAAAAGAACTGGAAAACTTCCTGATCCACATAGACAAAACCTACGCTTTACGCAAAATATCCCCTCTTCTTTTCGAAAGCATCGGGGATTTCGTGCGCCGCAGCGGAAAACGCCTGCGCCCCACCTTATTCGTGATCGGATACCTGAGCTTTGCCGAAAAAACCGCCCCGTTCCTCTATCGGGGAGCTCTCGCGCTTGAGCTCCTGCATGATTTCATGCTGGTGCATGACGATATTATAGATAAATCCGGCCTGCGCAGGGGGAAACCATCCATGCACGTCATGCTCAACCGGCATCTAAGCCCATACCCCGATGTCAAATTCAACGGCCAGGACCTGGCCATCGTGATCGGCGACGTCATGTACGCCATAGGACTGAAATCTTTCCTCTCGATCAAAGAAGACCCGCTTCATAAAGAAGCGGCGCTCAAAAAAATAATGGACGCCGCCATTTACACCGGGAACGGCGAATTCATCGAACTCTTATCCGCCTTAAAACCCCTGGACCGGCTGACCAAAGAAGAGATCTACCGGATCTACGATTTCAAAACCGCATATTACACATTCGCCGCCCCTCTTGCCGCGGGCGCGGCTTTGGCCGGGATCAAAGAAAAAACCGTGGAAAAACTTTTCAAATACGGGATATTACTCGGCAGGGCATTCCAGATAAAAGATGATATCCTCGGCATGTTCGGGAACGAGGCGGAGATCGGAAAATCCACGCTTACCGACCTGCAGGAAGCTAAAAAAACTGTTTTGATCTGGTACGCCTATACTCATTGCGCGCCCCGGGACAAAAAAACCATCACAGAGATTTTCCTGAAACAAAACATCACTCTTGCGGATCTGGCGAGGATGCGCGGAATCGTTACCTCATCAGGGGCGCTGGATCATGCCAAAACCGAAATCTCCTCTCTTATCCGGAAAGCGCGCGGCCTTATCGAACCCTTACCCATAAAACCCGCCTATAAAAATCTCATCCTCGGCTATTCCAAAGATATACTGGTACTCTGAAAAAAAAAAGGGGACGGTTCTATTTTTTAACTCCCGGGCGAGAGCGAAAAAATAGAACCGTCCCCTTTTTTCTACTGGAACCGTCCCCTTTTTTCTATGGGACGCAGATGAATTTGCAGGTGCCGTTCTTGATATCGAGAGCGAGTTCACTGCCGGGGTCGATTTCGAGGGCTTGCTGCAGATAATCACGGTATTTTTCTCTGTCTCCTTTTTTCTTATACGCCTGAGCCAACCGCACATACCCATCCGCGCGCAAAGGATCGGTTTTCACCGCCCGCTCAAGATAATCAAGCGCTTTATTGACATTCCCTCCCACCAACGAAGGAGCGAGCAGATAATAACTCCCCAGGCCGAATAAAACTTCCGCATTATCAGGTCTCAAGGACTCGGCCTTCTTTAAAACCGCCAATATCCCGCGGCCGTTTATAACCTTGGACAAGGGGCCGCCGTAATGAGCGATCATCCCTTTTCCGCCGCCGAGAATAAGGTAGGCGCGCATATAATTACCCGTATCCACCTTTTCCCGCCCCATTGCCAGAACAACAGAAGCAAGTTCAACCGATTTATTAAAATCCTGCCGCAGATACTTCACATAGGCCCGGCTTATATACGCCGGTACAAAATCCGGATGCGCGCTTATAATCTCCTGCAGGTACCGGTCGCTTTTTTCCAGCTCATGGCGGCGGCGTAACAACTCCGCTTCCCCCCAGGCCGCCTCCACAGAAGAGGGATCGAGAGTTTTCATCTTTTCGAATACACCCTGAGCTTCGGCATCTTTATGCATGCCCAAATATACCAGCGCCAACATATACAGATCTTCGAGATATCCCGGATGATTCCCCGCGGTTACCGCCTGTTCAAGAGAAATATTTTCCGCCTTATCATGCAAAACCTTCCAATCCAGGGCAAAACAAGATAAAAACGGCGCCAGAAGAATACCAACGATCACCAAAATTCTAAAAATGGACAATAACACCGGTTTATTGTAGGGACAGCACAGTCTGAATGTGCTGTCCCTGCCCCTCCATCTATTTTATTCCCAACGCGTCATCATATGCCCCGGACCGAATAAACACAACAAAATATTGCGGCATAATAATTTTATTGTAATCCTAAATAAATGATTTTTCAACACAAAGAATCTGTTGTAGAATAATACTCATGAAATCTCACGAATCCCCCCCCCTCCTCCACGGCTACCGCATCGCCCAAGCCATAACCCGGCATTATGCCGGAACATTCTATTTCGCCTCTGTTTTTCTGCCGCGCCGGGAGCGCTGCGCTTCATACTGCGTTTACGCCCTTTTACGCATGAGCGACGAAGCAGTGGATAACGAACAGCAAATGAAGAACCCGAAAGCCCTGGAAGAAATACGGGACAAGATCAAATCCCTGTATAACCGGGATATCTTGCAGGATTGCCTCCTGCTTGCCTGCAGGAAAACCATAGAGGATTACGCGATCCCTGAAAAATATTTCTCTGAACTGCTGGACGGGATGCGCATGGACCGCGTAAAAAACCGGTACGACACCTTCGAGAAACTCTATGGTTATTGTTATAAAGTGGCGGGTGTGGTAGGCCTGATAATGCTCAAGATCCTTGATCCCGACAGCCTCCCCGGGAAGAAACAGGCGGTAGACCTCGGCATTGCCATGCAGCTGACCAATATACTCAGAGACATACCGGAAGACCTTCAACGGGACAGGATCTATCTGCCAATCGATGAAATGCAGCGGTTCGCGGTCCCGGAAACCGCTTTGCGCCGCGGAATAATCGACGAAAATTTTAAAGCCTTCATGGGTTTTCAAATAACCCGCGCGCGTGAATATTTCAACGCTTCAAGCGCGGGGATAAAAACACTCAACGGCCTGCGAATACGACTGTGCGTTTCAGCCATGAAAGAGATCTACGCCGGGATATTGCGGCAGATCGAAGACAACGGGTATGATGTCTTCACGGCCCGGGCGCACGTCCCCTTCCCTCGAAAGATCGCCCGCCTCTCCGCGATCCTGAAAGGAGCCTGAACCATGAAAATCAATGTAGCGAAGTCGGCCGGATTTTGTTTCGGCGTAAAACGCGCGGTCAACATCGCGATGGAAACCGCCGGAAGCGGAAAAAAAATATACATGCTCGGCGATATCGTCCACAACGAAGACGTGGTGCGTGAGATCGAAGGGAAAGGAATACAAAAAATCAAAAAACTCGGTACCGGCAGAGGGAAACGGATACTGCTCATACGCGCGCACGGAGAAAGCATCAAAATCATCAAAAAAGCCGGGATGCTCGGCTACGAGATCGTGAATGCCACCTGTCCCATGGTGCAAGAAATACACACCATCGCCCGTGATATGGAAAAAAAAGGGTATGCCGTCATTATTATCGGCGATGCCGATCACGACGAAGTCCGGGGTATCAAAGGACAGCTGAAAACCAAACCTATCGTGATCGACCCTTACGGCAGAATCCCGATAACCACGCTTTCCAGGGTAAAAAAAGCCTGCGTAGTGGTACAATCGACGCAAAACCGGGATAAAGTGTTTACCATACTCGACGCCATAAAACAGCAGGTTAAAGACCTGCGTTTCTTCAATACCATCTGCAGGCCGACGCGGGCAAAACAGGAAGAAATAAAAACCATGCCCCTTAAAAACGACATCATGATCATCATCGGTTCAAAAACCAGCGCCAACACCCGACGCCTCTTCGAAATATCAAAAAAGCTTAATAAAAAAAGCTACTGGATACAGTCTAAAACCGAGATAAAACCCGAGTATTTCAGGAAGGCAAAAAACGCAGGCATTACCGCCGGAGCCTCAACGCCGGAAAAAACCACGAGGGAAATAATAAAACACATCAAAGAAATAACCCGGGGGAAATAAAAAGGGACGAAAAAAATGGGGACGGTTCTATTTTTTTTGTTCTCGCCCGAAAGTTTTAAAAAATAGAACCGTCCCCATTTTTTTCGTCCCCTTTTTTCATAACGGCTGACTTTTTCTGCGGCTAAGTTTCGCTGACGCTGTTCAAAGGGAGGTTGCGGTCTACGAAATCAACGATGTACCTCTGGATGTCGTTGCTCAGATGGTAAAACTCAATCCCCATCGCGGGATATAGCTGGGGCTGGATCTCTTTCTGCACCAGCCAGACGACCTTACCGTCGACTTCCAGTTGCCCGGGCTTGGGATGAAGGGTAAGCTTCAAATCCAGTATCTCATTGAGCGGGTATGTCTTATCCACGAAAACAAGCATCCCTACCGCGCTCAGATTCAAAATCTTCCCGCTGTTAAAGTTTTTTTCGTGCGACTTCGACCGGAACTGTATATCGATATCAAGGGGCAGCCGTTTGAACCTCCTGCGCAATTGCTTTTTCTTGATCTCGCAGATAATACGGTCTTCCTCGAAACTGTGCAGGGCGAACTCGTCGTCATCAAATATCTCGAATACCTTATCCAGGCAAACCAGGGACAACGTCTTTTTGATATGCGCTGAAACATTCGCCAATTTCATCCTGCCTTTATGATTAAGCGTATTCTTATAGGCTATGGTCAACACCGACAAACCGGCATAATCCACCATATTGACATTCGAAAAATCACAAAGAATATCCAGGAAGCCGTTTTCCAGGCACCATCCGACCGTCTCTATGAAATTCGAAGAATCTATATCGATAGATCCGTTCAGGTCCAGGATCGCCACTGACTGGGATCTTTTGAAATTGATCTCAAGCATGGAAATCTCCTTATTTTATTACATTACCGAACATACCCACCTATAGAGGAACAGAACAATATGTTGCCCCTCAACAGGAAAATTATAACCTATTTTTAAACAAATTGCTATTCAAAACCTGGAAAACCTGAAAAAATCACCTGTTTTCCTTTATAAATCCTTTTATATATTCGAAAGTCTTACGCGTTGCCCCCTGATTCAAAGCAATAAGCTTTTTCCCTTCCTCCCCCAATGCCGCCATGCGCGGGGGGTCCCCGAGCAAAAACCGTATCTTTTCCTTCAATTCCCCCTCGTTGCGCGCCAATAAAGCCGCTTTGTGTTGAAGGAACAACTCGGCGATATCGCGGAAATTAGACATAAAGGGCCCAAAAATTATCGGTTTGCCGAATACCGCCGGTTCAAGGATATTATGCCCGCCCTTTCGGATCAGACTTCCTCCCACAAACGCGATATCCCCGGCTTCGTAAAAAGAGAGCAATTCACCTACGGTATCCAATATAAACACGGTATTGAACGACTGGCGCACGACATATGGAGGCCCGGGAATGCATGAAACAAATACCGGATGAAAACCATGGTGCGCCGCGATCTTTCCGATTTCTTTTGACCGCTCCGGATGACGAGGAGCCAAAAGTAACCGCAGATCGGGAAAATCTCCCTGTAATGACCGGTAGGCGTTAAAAAGAATATGTTCTTCCCCGGGATGAGTGCTCCCCGCGACAAGAAGCTTATGCCCGGCAGAAAGGCCAAGCCTGGCCCTGCAGTTTGAAAACCCGCCTGTCCGCTGTACGGAAATATCGAATTTTATATTCCCGGCCACTCTTATTTTATCTTCCGAAAGCCCCAGTTGCAAAAGTTTCTGCCGGTCACGGTCGGTCTGCACGCAGTACAGACTGATCTTATTAAACAGCCCGCGCAGTAAAAAAGAAACCATCCGGTACCTCCGGAAAGACGCATCCGAGATCCTCCCGTTTATAACCACAAAGGGGATATTCTTCCGGAACAGATAGGCGATCAAATTGGGCCACAGTTCGGTCTCAGCGGCAATAAAGATCGCCGGAGAGATCCGCTCCACATATTTTTTGACCGCGCAGCGCAGATCCACCGGCAGATAAAGCACGATATCACCGGGTTGGGCCGCCTTCCCGGCGATAGAATTGCCGGTGGCAGTAACCGTTGAAATAACCAACTGTTTCCCCGGAAAAACTTCCCTCAGCAGAGCGATAAACGGTTTCACCGACATCATCTCCCCCACGCTCACCGCGTGTATCCATAGAGGCCGTTCGAATTGCAGTCCCGAAGGGAGAGAGCCAAACCTGCCCATAAACCCCTTGTGAAACTTCCGTTTCAGGAATAAAACAGGAAGATAACACAGCGCAAAAATTATGAAGATTAAATCATACAGAATAGACATAATACCCTTCAGTTAATGCAGGTTAAAGTTGGTTAAAGACAATACATATAAACGGAGCTCTTGTTAATGGCGGTTACTATCAACCTCCATGAACCACACATTAACTTTCTTTAACCTTACATTAATCTTTTTTGCTTCTACGCCCTCGGATGCGCTTTATTATACACGCTCTTCAACCGATCGGTAGTCAGATGCGTGTATATCTGTGTGGTTGACAGATTCGCGTGTCCCAGTAATTCCTGAACGCTCCGCAGGTCCGCGCCGCGGTTCAGGAGATGGGTGGCGAACGAATGCCGAAACGTGTGCGCCGACACCCCCTGTTTCATGCCCGCCGAGAAAAGGTATTTCTTCACCGCGTTACGTATTCCCCGCACCGTTATCCTGCTCCCGTTCTTATTCAGGAACAAGGTATCCGTCTGTTTTTTACGTTTCTCCAAATATGAACGCAGAGCGGACAACGCGATGTCCCCGACCGGAACCAGCCGTTCCTTCCTGCCCTTCCCCAGCACTTTGGCCACCCCGCCGATAAAATCGATATCCGAAGCCCGCAGCCCCGCCAATTCGCTGATACGCATACCCGTGGAATAAAACATTTCCAGTATCGCCCGGTTGCGCAGGCCCAGTTCATTGTCGACGGACACAACCGCAAGGACTTTAGACACCTCTTCTTCGGTCATGAACAAGGGAAGATACTTTTCTATTTTCGGGCTGGAGATAATCAGAATGGGATTGCTTTTCAGGAACCCTTCACGGTTCAGGAACCGGAAAAATGAACGCAAAACGGAGAGATGACGGGCAACCGTGCGCGAACCCAATTTTTTTTCTTTAAGCACAGCCAGATATTTCCTCAAAAGCAGGTAATCCACCTTGGCGATATCCGTCTCTCCCAAAAAAACCTTAAAATCATCGAGATCATGTTTATAATTCAGCGTGGTGTGACTGGAATAGTTTTTCTCGATCTCCAGGTAACGGATGAACTTTTCGATATACCGGTCTATCATGATTCTTTTGGCTCAGGCAGCGTTTTTGAAATAAAAGTACAGGCCGGGTATGCGGAACACCCGTAAAAAACGCCCCGTTTTGAACGGCGCTGAATAAGTTCACCGGCGCATCCGGGAGCAGGGCATTGCACTCCCGAAGTTATGGATTTCGAGTTCTTGCATTCGGGGAACGCCGAGCAGCTCAGGAACTTACCCTTTCTCCCCCATTTGATAACCATGGGCTTGCCGCATTTATCACAGACCTGGTCGGTTGTAATGACTTCTTTCTGTACATTATTTTGGGCGAATTCAACCCCGGCCTTAAAAGGATCATAGAATTCCTGCAGGACTTTTACCCTGTCCGTACTGCCGTCTTCAATGCCGTCCAGTTTTTCTTCCAGTTGAGCGGTAAATTTAACATCCATGACTTTCGGAAAATAAGTCACCAGCAAGTCGCATACTTTCTCCCCCAACTCAGTAGGATGAAAATACCCTTTGATCCTTTGCACATAGTCCCGCATAACCAGGGTATGAATAATAGGGGCGTAGGTAGACGGCCTGCCGATCCCCTCTTCTTCAAGAAGTTTGATCAGGGAACTATCGGAAAACCGCGGCGGCGGTTTGGTAAAATGCTGCGAGGGCAGCACACGCACCAGATCCAGCAATTCCCCTTTTGTCAGAGGCGGCAGTTTTTTCTTCTCCGCTTCCTCCTCTTCATTCTTCTTATATAACGCGGTAAACCCTTCGAACACAGGAGTAGTGCCGGAGACGCTGAAAAGATATTTTTCAGCGTTGATAGTGACCGTGACCACCAGGGAACGCGCCGGGGTCATCTGACTGGCAACAAAACGGTTATAGATAAGCTCATAAAGCCGATACTGATCCTCATCGAGGTAATGTTTCATCTTCTCAGGGGTATTCGGGACGAACGTCGGACGTATCGCTTCATGCGCCTCCTGGGCGAATTTCTTCACCTTATAGACATTCGGCGTTTCCGGAAGATAATCCTTGCCGAATTTTTCCCCGATGAAACCCCGCACCTCCTTGATCGCCTCCGGAGCGACATGGGTGGAATCGGTACGCATGTAGGTAATAAGGCCGACCGGGCCTTCTTCGCCGATATCGATACCTTCATACAATTGCTGAGCCAGGATCATAGTCCGGGTAGCGCTAAATTTAAGCTTATTGAACGAATCCTGCTGGAGGGTACTGGTAATGAACGGCGGATCCGGAAAACGCTTTTTTTCCCGCTCCTTGATATCCGCGACCGAGAATGATTTACCGGCCAGATCGTTAACAATCCCATCCGCATCTTCTTTGGTTTTTATCTCCACCTTCTTATCTTCAATTTTATCCAGTTTTGCAGCAAATAAACCGGTGCCCGGGGACTCCGGCGCAATGGTATTCTTCTTCAGTTCCGCCTCGATTTCCCAGTATTCCTGAGGGATGAAACTCCTAATCTGCCTTTCCCGCTCAACGATCAAACGCAGGGCAACAGACTGTACTCTGCCGGCGCTTAACCGGGGAGCTATCTTTTTCCAAAGCAGAGGGCTAAGCATATAGCCTACGATCCTATCCAGGACCCGCCGCCCGATCTGTGCCTGGATCATATTTTGGTTAAACTCACGCGCGTGCTCAAAAGCGGTTTTGACCGCGGAAGCGGTAATCTCATGAAAAACCACCCGTGAAACTTCTTTATTCTTAAAAGCCCAGGATTTGATATTCCAGCCGATGGCCTCGCCTTCCCGGTCAGGGTCGGTGGCCATATAAACAGCATCTTTCCCTTTAGACTCTTTTTTGAGCTGGGCCAAAAGCTTCTTCCTGCCTTTAATAACCACATAGGCCGGCTCAAACCCGTTTTCGACATCAACTCCCAGCTTTCTCTGAGGAAGATCTATAAGATGTCCCATAGAAGGGATTACCGCAAAATCCTTCCCTAATATTTTGCTTATTGTCTTTGCCTTGGTAGGAGACTCTACGATAACCAGACTTTTCTTTTCTTTAGCCATGATGAGCCCTCACAAATTGTTTACCCGGAAGCTCCTTGATTAAACTTCTGCGTTGCAATCTTAAAAGTATACTATATATTTTCGAAATTTCCACACTTGAATTCTCCGCTATCTCATCCAGATGAATCGCCTCTTCAGAAAAAAGGGAAAAAACCGCCATCTCCTGCTCGGACAATTCCGGGAGAACCTTGCCCGCGCTTCCAGTTTCAGCCGACGAAACCGTTGCGTTCTCCGGCCGGCTCACCGGCTGAAACTCTTCTATAATATCTTCGATCGAAGTAACTAATTTCGCACCCTGTTTGATCAAGTCATGGGTACCAAAGGAGTTCGCGGAATCGATCTTTCCCGGCAAGGCAAAAACCTCCCGCCCCTGCTCCAGGGCGAAATTCGCAGTTATCAAAGCGCCGCTGTTACGCGCCGCTTCCACCACGACCACCCCTAAAGACAAACCGCTGATCACCCGGTTGCGCCGGGGAAAATTCTGCCGCGAAGGCGGAGTATCTATGGGGAATTCCGAGACCACCGCTCCCTGCCGGGATATCGCCTCCGCCAGCGCGGCGTTCTCCTCCGGATACAAATGATTGAAACCGCTACCGATAACCGCAAGCGTGCGCCCCTTGCTTTTCAAAGCCCCGGTATGGGCGGCAGTATCGATGCCCCGCGCCAGGCCGGAAACAACGGTATATCCCCTGCCGCAAAGATCAGCGGATATCTTTTCCGCGTTAGCCAGGCCGTAAAAGGAAGCCCGGCGGGAGCCTACCACCCCAATGGCCAAGGCGTCTTCCTCTTGTATTGCCCCTTTAACATAAAGAACAATCGGCGAATCAGGGATATACGTAAGATTCCGGGGATAATCCGGGCTGCCCCGGGGAATCATCTTCAAACCGAGTTTTTCAGCCAGCCGGAACTCCCGATCCACCCGTTCTTTCTTTATCGAAAGGATACCGGCCGCGATCTTCTCCCCGATACCGGAAACCCGCGTCAACTCATCACGCGGCGCCTTGAGGATATTTTCCGGCTTGCCGAAACATTCCAACAGCTTCCCCAGCCGCACACTACCGATATCAAGGCACATATTCAAACTTACCAAAGCTTCCAGCCTATCCATACTCCCGCACCAGGTACCGACCCAAATCTGTACCGGGTACCGATTCAAAGCGGTACCGGGTACAAGACTAATCGGGAACCTGTCCCCCACAAGCAAAAACTCTTTCAACAACCTGATCTAAAGTCAAATTTGAAGTATCGACCGTAAAATCAGCCTGGGCGTAATACGGAGCCCGGATTTTCAGCAAATCCTCTATTTTCTCCCGGGGATTGGGGACATTCAACAACGGGCGGTGGGAAAACCGCTTTGTCCTTTCCAGTATCATTTCCGGTGAAGCTGTCAGACAAATGACTACCCCGGTATTTTTCATGGTCTTGATATTTTGCGCGTCTATCACGATACCCCCGCCGCAGGAAACCACCTGGCAGTCCTTTCCGCTTATCTCTTCTAAAACCCGCTTTTCGATTTTTCTGAAATACGGTTCTCCTTCCAAAGCGAATATATCAGGGACACTTCTCTTCTCCCTGTCCTCAATAAGTTCATCCATATCCACAAATTTACAATTCTTAACCTGCGCAACCTTCCGGCCAACCGAGGTTTTCCCCGTACCCATAAAACCGACAAGATAAATATTTTTCATAGTTATGATAGAGCGGAAGCCGGGCAATGATCCCGGCCTCCGCTCTCGCTCACCTTTCACTCATTATACGCTGCCATCACGATATCATTCAAAGCTTGCCCCGCTTCTTTTGTCACCGGTATAAAGGTATCATACCACTTATCGTCTTTACCTTTTTCCCGCGGCATAGACACAAAAAGCCCGTTCTTTCCTTCCACCAACTTAAGGCCTTTTACGATATAATCCCCGATGCTCACATCCACAAAAGCCTTGGTCTTGGACTCCCCCTCATACCGGAACAACCGTACTACCTGCACATCCGATTTCTCCCGCATGAAACACCTCCCGCTGCGTCCGCCGGATTTTCACGGCGGCTGGTTCCGGACAGCGAAAACCCTGTCTTCTTATTGCAGGGCCTTCAACTGTCTTCACTACAATAGACGCGCGAGAAGCGATTTTCTAACAGAAAAAGTCAGGATTTTTTTATTCTATTCAGATAATGCTTGTAGCCGGCCTTGATATCTTCGAGATTGTCACCGCCGAATTTCTCAAGCATCGCATCCGCCAGCACGTACGCGCACGCGGATTCCGCCACCACCCCTGCGGATTCCACCACGCATATATCCGAACGTTCGGTCGCGGCCTTGGCTGATCTCTTAGTGGAAACATTCACCGAATCCAGCGGACTCATAAGCGTTGAAATCGGCTTCATGCAGGCGCGCAGGACAAGATATTCACCGTTCGTTATCCCGCCTTCAATACCGCCGGCGTTATTGGTCTTGCGGAAATAACCTTTGCTCCGGCTGTGATATATGGCATCGTGCGCCTCTGAACCAAACCGGGAGGCATATCCGATACCTAACCCGAATTCAACAGACTTGATCCCGGGAATTGAAATAAACGCGGCGGCCAACCGGGCGTCAATACGCCGGTCCGGCTGGACATAACTGCCTAATCCCACCGGAACACCTTTGGCAATAACTTCAAAAATACCGCCTAACGTATCTTTTTTTTCCATCGCGGCGCTGATTTTAGCGGTCATGCCTTCACGGGAAACCTCTCCTCCTACCGTTATCACCCGGCTGTAGATCTTTATGCCGAAAACATCCAAGAACAACTTACACAGCGCCCCTATAGCCACGGTTGCCACCGTGCTCCGCGCAGAAGCGCGTTCAAGGACCTCCCTGATATCGGTAAACCCATACTTCAGAAAACCCGCCAAATCCGCGTGCCCTCCGCGCGGGCAGGCCACCTTATGCAGTTTTTCTATACTGAAATCGTTATTCCACGTAAGCAGGGTTAGAGGGCTTCCCAGAGTGACCTTTCCTTTTAACCCCGAGATAACCTCTACCCGGTCTTTTTCGATCTGCATGCGTTTGCCCCGGCCAAACCCGGATTGCCTCCGCCGTAACTCCTCATTGATTATATCCACATCAACCTTCAACCCGGCAGGCATCCCTTCCAGGATCGCCAGCATAGCCTTGCCGTGTGATTCTCCCGCAGTCAGATATCGCAGCATTATAAACCTCCTTGATCATTCCAGAGGCCGCTTTTGTTATCCCGCGCCTCTTTATATAATTTTTTGAACAGATCCACATATTTCACGTTCGGCGGGTAAGTCATCAAAGACGCATATCCCTGTTTAACGATCTCGGCATTGGCAAAAGTCCCGTCTTTCAAAAACACGTATCCCAGCAGGCGCTTATATTTATCGCGTTTTTCCACGTCGAACTCAAGGCGCACCCTTTGGTTTTCCAATAGTTTTCTGGTAAATTCGTACGAGCGCTTTCCCAAAGCCTGGATAGTTCGTATATCCATGCCTGTTCTCCTGCTGTCTCTATACAACTTCCCTGATTCATGCATTTCAGGAGTATCTATACCTATCAGCCTGACCCGTTCCCCGCTCTCCAACACAAGCGTATCTCCATCGACCGCTCTTTTAACAAAAATATCGTCGTACGTGTAGGACTTGCCGAAAGGAATGCTTATTTTGCCCGATGGATCATTCGCGGTGTTATGAGAGCAGTAAATACCCAACGGCAAGAGGAAAAGGATAACTAATAAAACAAATATACTTTTCAATGTACACTCCTACAACTGGCAAGCGATAAACCCGCCCAGCACCGCGATATCCTCGGTTTCGAATATCCCGGCGATATTCCGGTCAAAAAGCATATTCGCCTCCGGCACGAATTCCTCATCCCCGCGCCACATGACCACCTGCACCGGGACTTTCTCAAAAACATCTACGATAATACTGATATCGCCCGCCTTACCTTTCCGGGACGGGATACGATCCAAAGCTGAAAACAGGCCATCCGGATTACTCCCGTATTTTTTGATCACCGGGTCGATCGCCCTTTTCCTGAAAGCCGGATAATAATTCTCCCCCGCGGTCAATTCCTTGAAAGAAATCCACTCCCCGCTCAACTCCGGCAGCCCTTTCAGTTTATGCGCGAGATAATGCAATATCAATATTTTCGCGTGATCCTTTGCCGGAACATTACAAGAAAAGGAGAGAACGCTCTTATCGCGGGAATCAACGCTGTATTCATCTGCCAGGAATCTCACCGAAGCCGGCCTATCAAACCCCGTCGCCGCCAACGCCTCCCAACACCTTACAAGTGCCGCCTCATAAGCCATGCCTTCAATTGTACTCATTTTCCACCCATAAATCAACAACTTTAGCTCCCCAACCCCCAACCGGTACAATCATCCCGGGACCGGGTCCCTCTCCAAAGCAGGACCGGGTCCCAACTCAATCGGGCACCTGTCCCCTAAATCTCCGGAAGGGAATCTAAAACAGGATCATCCTTTCCCCTCATCCTATCTTTATAACTACTCCAAGGATAATCCGCGGGATTTTTAACCAATTTTGCCCTTACAGGGTTAAATTCAATGTAAGTTATACAATCAAAGAAATACCTGTCTCTAAGAACCAGCTTGCTCACATACCTCCCCTGCCACACATGCCCAACTAATTCATACGTTTTGTTGACATATCCCGCAAAAGTCATATTTAAATCATGCATAAAACGCGATAAATCTTCTTTTTTATATATTTGTCCCAGTAAATGCACATGATTCGGCATAAGGCAATACGCGTAAATACGGATATTATGCTTACATTTGAATTTTTTTACCAAATTAAGATAAAAATTGTAATCATCTCTGGATTTGAACACCTCGCGTTTCCTGTTACCCCGGGTTATTAAATGATAACAGCCGTTGTCCTGCACCACTCTTTTGACACGCCCCATATACCCTCCATTTGTAAAACGGTTAATAAACACTGTCCCTTCTCACTACTAATAGACGTTAGAAAATCTATTTTCTAACTAACTTTTTTAAAAAAAGGGACAGGTGCTCGATTAACCCGGGACCCGGTCCCGCTTTAGGTCGGGACCCGGTACAAGATTGAGTTTGCACCGGGTGCCGATTTCTACTATAATAAAGGGCATGATTTACGATCCGTTCCAACAAGAGTCGATTGACTATATCAATAACGGCTATTCGGTAATTGTTTCCGCGCCTACGGGTGCCGGTAAAACCGCCATCGCAGAGCACATCATCACCAGTTGCCTGGAAGCGAACATGGCCGTGATATATACCTCCCCCATCAAAGCCCTCTCCAACCAGAAATTCCGCGATTTCCTCAAGCAATACAAAGACAGCGTGGGAATACTCACCGGGGACATTTCCCTGAACGCGGATGCCCCGGTATTGATCATGACCACCGAGATATTCCGCAACAAAGTCCTCAGCGATCCCGAATCCCTGCAGCAGTATTCCTGGGTCATTTTCGACGAAGTGCATTACATCGACAACCCCCAGCGCGGGACGGTGTGGGAAGAATCTCTCATCTTCATGCCCGAGCACATGAACATCCTCTGCCTCTCCGCGACTATCCCCAACATAAATGAATTCGCGGCCTGGCTTGAATCCATTCACGGGAAACAGGTAAAAACGGTGATCGAGGAAAAACGCCCGGTCCCATTGCATTTCTTTTACCAATGCCAGAACCAGATCGTGGACAGGATCGAACACCTTCGGAAAACACACCACGTCCGGGTCAACAAACTCTTCGCGCTGGTCGAACACATCCAGCAAAAAAACGGCTTCCCCTGCATTTATTTTGTTTTCGGGAGAAAAAAAGCGGAAGAACTGGCCTGGGAAATGTCCGGCTTCAATTTCCTGAATCCTGAAGAACAACATAAGATATCCTCGATGTACTCCGACCTCTGCGGCAAATACGACCTGAAAACCGAAAAAAGCGCGATCGAGCTTATCCCCCTGGTCAAACGCGGGATCGCCTACCACCACGCCGGGATGCTGCCTACGCTCAAAGAGACCATCGAACAGCTCTTTACCAGCCGCCTGCTGAAACTCATCTTCACCACCGAAACCTTTGCCTTAGGCATCAATATGCCCAGCCGCTCGGTCATTTTCGACCAGCTCCAGAAATACTACGGGCACTACCAGCGCAATTTGAAAACCAGGGACTTCTACCAGATGGCCGGCCGCGCCGGCAGGCGCGGGCTGGACAAGGAAGGATTCGTCTACTGCCGGGTCAACCCCTTCAAGATAAATTTCGGAGAGGTGAACCGCATTATCTACGGGCCGCCGGAAAAAGTCAACAGCCAGTTTAATACTTCCTATGCCACCATCCTCAACCTCTATGAAAAACACGGGGACCGGCTCGTGGACATCTACCCCCGCTCGTTCCATTATTTTCAGTCGAAGAAAAACGAACAGCGGGAAGCGGTACGTTTAATGGAAGCCAAGATCAAACTCCTCAAAGACCTGAACTACATTGAAAACGGGAACTTATCCGTCAAAGGACAGTTTGCCAAATGCGTTTACGGATATGAAATGCTGATAACGGAATTGTATGACCGGAAGTTCCTCGAAGGGCTGGATGAATTCGGACTGGGGATACTGACCGCGGCGGTGGTCTTTGAGCCGCGCAAAAATCAGTCCACGCCCATCCTTTCCAAGAGGGCGCGCGCCATCAAACGCGCCTGCGAAGAAGTATACGATTCCCTAAGACAAAAAGAATCGAAATATAAAATATACCCTTTCAGCAAACAGGCATATTTCCACTTATCGCAAGCCATGGAATACTGGCTGCAAGGCACGGACTTTTCGAAAATTATGCGCTATACGGATACCGATGAAGGAGAGATAGTGCGTTATTTCAGGATGTGCGTGCAGACACTGCGGGAGATACACGAAGCTATGGGGTATTCCGTGGTGCTGACCGATAAACTGCAGGAAACCATCCGCATGATCAACCGTGATGTGGTAGACGCGGCGAGGCAGTTGGGCGAGCTTTAAAACGGGTCTTTCCCTTCCCGGGAACGAAGATAATCCCTGAGAACATCTTTGTGATTAAAAGCAAAATCCAGAAGCCCCGCTTCTTCCAAAGGCACTACTTTTACGGAAGCGGCATCATCTCCGGCCTGGGGCCTGCCCTGCGCCCGGGCGGTGAACACCGTGGTAACGGTATGAAAACGCGGGTCGCGCGCCGGATCGGAATAAGTATGAAACTGCTTCAATTCCAAAAGGTCCAGCCCGGTCTCTTCTTTAGCCTCCCGGATGACCGCCTCTTCCAGGCTCTCCCCGTAATCCACGAACCCGCCGGGAAGGGCGAAACCGAACGGCGGATTGCTCCTCAGGATAAGCACCACCCCTCCGGATACTTCGATTATAGCGTCCACGGTAAGAAAAGGACTCTTCAATTTATTCAGGATGTAATCCAGATAACCGAAAATATTCTGGTTGAATACATCGAAGGTTTCCTTATCGGACAGGCAAAAAACTATCTCTTTGATCCGCGGCCGGCTGTCCCGGGCAAACCTGAGCACCTCCTGTGCCATAATTTTGGCAGAGGCCTTTGCCGGAAATATCCCCTTCCCGTACCCCAATGCCGGGAAAGCGATAGAGTCGACTCTTAACTCATCGGCCAGGTGCAGCGCGTTCCGGAAGGCACAGCGAATGGAAGATTCATCGGCCTTATTATCCTCCCCCATAGTCACAGCATGGATAACATAGCGCGCGGAAAGGTTTCCCGCCGGAGTAAACACCACATTTCCCGGCTTGAGCGGACCTTTTGCCGCCGCATCCCTCTCAATCAGTTCCCCTCCCTTATCCTTGAGCTCTTTGGACAGGCCGGCGTCCATGCGCAGGGTATAGTGTGCCGGGTTTACGATCGCCTCAGCGGCAACTTCAGTAATATCACCTTTTATAATTTTGATCTCAGTATTATTGATCTTCATGAATACTTCGTCGTGGTTAATGTAAGGTTAAGTTAACCATCATTAACCAACAATCTCTCCCCACGTATTATCTTTAACCAACTTTAACCTCCATTAACCTTATTCCCCTCACTCCCCGATTACCTTCACCAGTACCCGCTTTCGGCGTTTGCCGTCGAATTCTCCGTAGAAGATCTGCTCCCACGGCCCGAAATGAAGCTTACCCTCGGTAATGGCGATCACCACTTCCCTGCCCATCACCGTCCTTTTCAGGTGGGCGTCCCCGTTGTCCTCGCCGCCGAGATTATGCTGGTATTTATCTTTTCCGTAAGGAGCAAGCTTCTCTAACCACCGGCTGAAATCCAGATGCAGCCCGCCTTCGTCGTCATTGATAAAAACACCGGCAGTTATATGCATGGCGTTCACCAGGCACAACCCCTCCTTGACCCCGCTCTTTTTCACCGCGTCTTCCACTTGCGGGGTAATATTGATGAACTCCTGGCGGTTTTTGGTCTCAAACCACAACTCGCAGGTATACGACTTCATACTTCCCTTTCCAATACGCGCACTTCGCTTTTACAGAGGGACTGAAAAATCCGCAAGTCTTCTTCTTCGCGTTCGGGATTGACAAAATGCATGGGAATAACCACTGCCGGATGCATGACATTCACCGCCTCCGCCGCTTCCCGCGCGTCCATGGTATAGATCCCGCCGATGGGGACAATCGCGATATCGGCCTTTATTTTTTTCATCTCGGGGATGAAATCCGTGTCACCGGCATGATATACCTTTATCTTATCGATAGTAACCACAAAACCCAGATTCCCTTCTTCCCTCGGATGATACTTCTTAAGCGGGTTATACGCCCAGACCGCCTGTATCTCGATGTCCTTCACGGTCAGGCGTTCGCCGGGGCTGACCACCTTGACCGGATACGGCAGTTCAAGAACGATCTGCGCCGGCCCGATAATGACCGTCCCCTCTTTTACGATCTTCTTTATATCAGCAGGGGAACAATGATTGGCGTGGGCATGCGTTATAAGGATGATATCGGCCTTGGGGAGTTTATTTTTTATCTTATACGGATCGATAAAGACATTTTTCTTCTTCGGGCATTCGATGAAAAAACCGGCGTGCCCCAGCCAATGGATGTTATGCAGCATGCCTCACAGCCTCCTTCCCAGGTTGTTTATTTGAGTTTTTCCAATAAAAGCGTCCCGTTATTCTGATCGACTTTAAAATTGAACCTGTTCAAAAAAGACATCCCCAGCAGACCGTCAACGATGTTCTCCTGACCGGGGACTTCAGGAATGATCACCACATCCACGCCCGGAGCCTCAACCCCCTGCACCGTTAAACTCGAAAGCTTTCCCAGCTTACCTTTGACTTTCTTGCCGTCGGCGAGAATAAGCTCCACGGAATCATCCGGACTGGAAGATTCTGTTTTGTTCAATTTCTTCCAGATCTTCTCCGACAGAGAAACATAGGTCGCTCCGGTATCCATAAGCAGGGTCGCGGATACTTTTTTGTCAAGAAGCGCGGTAACAAGGATGTGCCCCTTCTGCCTGACGACACTGACGGGGACGGGTTTATTTTCTTCCGCTTTTTTTTTCCGTTCCTCATCATCGCGGAGTTTCTTTTTCTGCCACTTTTCGCGCAACGCCCCGGCCTCTTCAGGGCCGGCTTTATCCACACGCGCGATCTCGCTCCAGCGCAATTTCACGACACCGAATCCGATATTCACCTCCACGCACTGATCATCTTCGCTCGCCACCACCCCCTCGATAGTGCGCCCGTTCCTCAGATGAATGGTATCGGCGTTCGCATTCACGCCGAAAACAAAAAAAATCAGAGTAATAACCGCGCATTTTTTCCAAGACATCATTTTTATCCCCGTTCAGATATAAACTTTGAACTCGTCATCCCGTGAAAATTCTCCACAACTTGCTTTCGTCATCCTAAGCGCCGCGAAGGATATCATCACTGAGAATTCTGATACATCCCCTCATACCCCCGCACCGCCTCATCCATACCCATAAAGAGCAGTTGTACAATGCGCGCGTTCTGTTTAACCCGTATCCCCTGAAAATTCTCCACCAGAAGGATAAATTCGCTTTTCCCCTGGAAACCCGCGTCCCAAACCCCGGTCTGCGTATACGCCCCCATCCTCAAAAGGGTGCTCCGGGGGAACGCGATACCAGTCAGGAAGTTCGGCAGTTTAACCGTCTCATTAGTCTTTATTTTATAGGCTCCCTTCTTCAACTGCCACCACCCGTGTTTATCCTGCGGATCGAGTTTCCGAGGCTCAAGCTCTCGAACATCGGGCAATATGCGCTCCTTGTTGGAAAAATCAATCGCCCCGTCGGTCACAAACTCAAAAACACTCCCGGCGGTAAGATCGAACCCGTTCGGAGTCAACTGAGTTTCCAAATCCAGGTACCCGGTAATAAGGCCCTGCTCCTTGATCAATTGCTCGATCTGATAATGATTAAGCATGCCCTCTTCTTTCCGCCTCCATACGCGCGCGAAAATTCTCCGGCATGGCTTTCGGCTTCAACTGTTCGTCCACGCACACCAACACAGTCTTGCCCCTGGCCAAAACCAGGTTGTCCTGGTTCCGTATCTCCGCGTCGAAATTCAAACGTACCGGAGAACTGGAACAAACCCAGCTGCGCACATCAAGAACATCGCCATAGTGGCCGGGCGCTTCGCAATCAAGTTCCTGCCTGCTGACCACAAAATAGATCCCCTGATCCGCCAGCTCCGTGATGCGCATCCCCAGCCCCTCCAAAAATTCCGTACGCGCTTCCTCCAGAAAAGCCAAATAGTGCGAATAATAAACGACGCCGGTAGAATCAGTATGATGGTAACAAACTTTAATTATCATAAACCTATTATAGTTACTTTTTGAAAGGAGTAAAGAAAAAAGGGGAGGGACAAAAAAAGGGGACGGTTCTATTTTTTCAGGTTTTTAAACAGTACCGATAAAAAATAGAACCGGGTCGGCTCAAGTTACCAGCGCAACACCTTAATCTGTTATAATAGCAGAAGAAAGGAGTTGCCATGGTTAAATATCAACGACTATCATTTGATGAGCGTGAAGAAATAAGCCGCCAACTTGCCTGTGGGAAGAGTGAGCGAGCTATCGCCACACACATTGGCCGAGCCCCCAGCTCCATATCAAGGGAAATCCGCCAATCAGGGGCTATAAAACCCGAAGATT
>JBAZGE010000027.1:0-25192 GCA_041653035.1 Candidatus Omnitrophota bacterium | reverse complement strand
ATGGCATACTTTGAGAACCTTAAAAAGGGCGAAATCTTCCAGCCAATAAGCGTTCTTCTTCCGATATGCAAAAAACTCCTGCTGTTCATCCAGGTCTTCTTCCAGGAACATCTCCCATAAAATATCGAGTTTCTCCTTCTTGATGCCGTAATCAACAGGGGATTGCCCCGAGGGGAATTTTTTCCGGAGGCCATAAAGCCTATCGCTGAATTTTTTTTTCTTCGCGGCAGGCAACAAACTCAGAGACAGGTACACCGATTCCAGGGCAAACGAACTCTCGGAATCATAGGGACAGAACATGCCGGTTTCATTTAAAGGCAAAAGCTGGATTACGGAATTACCGGTCTTAACACACCAGTCGACTAAAAGATCCAGGTCCCCCAGTTCGCCGATTCCAAGGCTATCCTTGGAATAAACGCTGAACAAAGGCACTAAAACCCCGGCTCGTTTGCGCATCCCGATCTTTGCCCATTTATCCTTAGATACCGTTTGAGAGAAAATTTCTTTTATTCCTCGATCACCCATTTAATTTTCCTTTCCCGCAGGGGCGAACGGCCGTTCGCCCTTGCAATCACAAAAATATATTATTTTTTTACCGCCTGCTTGACATTTCCAAGTCTATATGGCATACTTCATTTGCAAAGCATGTTAAAGCAATGCAAGATTAACAAGGAGGCTATCAGATAGCGTATGTAGCCACCGAGGTTTATCACCTCCTAAGGAAGCCCGTTGGATGTCACCGGGCTTTCTTTGTTTTTAGGGGCCCTGCCGGCCCTTCAGCCTTCGCCTTTATTTTTGCCCAAACGTTCGAAACCTGCTGTGTAATACCCGCGCCGGAATCCGCCTCCCCCCGTTCGGAAAGATATTCCCTGAATTTCCCGGAGAGGACCTCATCGGGGATAGAGTTAATGATACCGCATATCTGTTTCCTGTCAAAAGCGCTTACCCTGACGATAAACTGTTCTTTGCTCATCCCTTCGTACAGGCCGAAATTTTTCCTGAACTGCGGGCATTCCCGGATAACAGAAAATACCCGTTCGTATTCTGCGCTAAAATCTTCATCGTTCATCTGCTCCAGCCGCCGGATCTGTTTTTCCTTCAGTTTACCGATATCCGACGTCTTCACGTACGCGCCGGCAAAAACCTTCAGCAGCGCGGCAATAATTTTATCTTCCGCGGCAACCGCCTTTTGGTTTTCCTGCTCCTGGGCCCGCAGCGGAATGCCGCTTTGAAAAATCAAACAACAGGCGATCGCCGGAATTAACAGCCGCATTTTTTTCATATGCCGCCCTCTACTTTATTACTCAATTTCCCTATTCCCTCGATCTCAACCTCAATCGTATCTCCGGCCTGCACCGGGCCTACCCCGGGAGGTGTCCCCGTTGAAATAACATCACCCGGCATAAGGGTCATGATCCGCGAGACAAAAGAAACCAGATAACCAACCGGAAATATGAATAAAGAAGTACGGGAATCCTGTTTTCGTTCCCCGTTCAGGGCAGCGCTGACCCTCAGGTCTGCCGGATCGATCTCCGTTTCCACCCACGGCCCCAAGGGACAGAAAGTATCGAAAGACTTCGCCCGCGTCCACTGCACGTCTTTTTTTTGCAGATCCCGCGCCGTGACGTCATTCAGACAGGTATACCCTAAAATATAACGGGAAACCCCGGCTTCCGGGATATTACGCGCCTCTTTTTTTATGACTATCGCCAATTCCGCTTCATAATCCAGCCGGGTAACTCCGCGGGGATACAGGATCTTTTGCTTGTGGGCGATAAGGGCTGTCGGCGGTTTTAAAAACAGTACCGGCTCATCCGGGATCGGCATTTTCAATTCTTTCGCGTGATCCCGGTAATTCAAACCGGCGAGAACGATCTTCTGCGGCGTTGCAGGCGGAAGAAAACGTATTTTTCCCAGGGGAATTTTATAAGAATCGAATTCTATTTTTCCAAATGGAGTGCCGCGCAGGACGCGGATCATTTCTTCTTCCGCTATTCCCCAGCCCTGCTTCCCCTTATATGCGAATCTCAGGATCCTCATGCTTATTCTATACAATGCCGCACAGCGACAACGCGCATATCGTTTTCGCGTCGATAATTTTTCCGGCCTTGAACAACCGCCTGATCTCTTTCCGGTCCATCACGAAACTCCGGATCACCTCGTCCGCTTCGGCCTGCTGGGCCGCCTTTTCAAGTTCCCGCGCTTCAAAAATAACTATCCTCTCCGTGGAATACCCCGGCACCGGATAAATCTCCCCTCTCCGAAGAAACTTCACGGCGCGAAAACCGGTCTCTTCGATCAATTCCCTGCGCGCGCAGGACAAGGGGGATTCCCCCTTTGCACGCGTCCCCGCGGGCAGTTCATACAGATACGCGCCGATGACCGGCCTGAAATGCCGAAGCATGATTATTTTTCTCCCGGAAACAAACGGCACGATCAACGCCGCTCCCGGATGCCTGACCACTTCCAGCCGCGCCCGGTATCCGTTCGGCAAGGTGGCCGTCTTCTCGTAGAGGCAAAACAGTTTTCCTTTATAGACCGGCTTCTCCATCTAATATTTGAAATAATTAGCAGGCACGGATAAAGAAATATATTTGACCGCTTCGATAATACAAACCCGTATCGCCTTCTCCATGGGGGTATTCGCGTAAGCGGATAATCCGCCGCCCAAGCCCCACGCCCCCAGAAAACCGGTCATAATCCCGCCCGACGCATCGGAAGCCTGCCCCTGCACGCGGGTAGCCGCCAGCACTTCAGAAGAGGAAGAATCAATGATACGAATATCCAGCGCCATATGCGATTTATTCAAAGACCCTCCGATTATCCCGCCGAGTATCCCCCCGCCCACCGGCCCGCCTCCGCCGATACCGGCGCTGCCTCCGGAAGCATTGGGCTCAAACTCGGTGACTGCGGCGGTAATGATCAGGTCGGCGGTCTTGATATTTCCCCGCTGCGGCCCGCTGCCGGACTGCCCCGCCCCTGATGCCGCCAGTTCCTGCTCCTGCATGACCGCTTTTAAAACCTGCCGCTCAAGGACGCTGAAACGGCTGCTGTTCAAGAGAGCGGTCACCAGCATCTCGCGGAGCCCGGTCCCGATCTCTCCGCCGGCTTTAGCGGCCTTCACCTCGAAATCAGCGACCGCGATGCGCGCTTTAGGCCCGGAATACGGCGCCATTCCCGCCGTCCCGGCATTGTTATCCACCTGCGCCGTCGGCTGAAAACCGGCGTGGCATATCGAACAACTGAACAATAAGAATATTGAAACAAAAAATAATTTTTTCACACCACCCTCCATTTTACGGAGGGGCGAACGGCCGTTCGCCCCTGCAATCACGACAATCCCTTAAATGCAAATTCCGGATTAGAATCCAACCTGATCTCCTATTTGTATTCCATACGTATCCACAAATCCCGCATTCACCTCCAGCACATACAGCGCCTTTACCCCGGGAGAATACGTCCGGCAAACCGGAGTCACACACGGCTGTACCCGCTCCCGTATCGATACCACGCGTTTATCCGCTCCGATCCAGATCATATCCAGCGGAATCCTGGTATTTTTCATCCAGAAGCTGTGAAGATTTTCCTTCTCAAACACAAAAAGCATTCCCCTATCCCCGGGCAAGCTCTCCCGGAACATCAACCCTTGCGCCCTCAATGCGTCGGTATCGGCAAGCTCTACGCTGACACAAGCCTTTCCAATACACACCTGGGGAGAAGAAGCTGAAGAACATGAGGAACAAAACAGCAGGATCACAACACCTGCGAACAAGTACTTTCTCATCATAAATTCTCACAATAATTGTAGGGGCGAACGGCCGTTCGCCCCTACCTATCTTACTATTTCCCCTTCGCCTTCCGCTCCCGCACCTCTTCGAGTATCTTCTGGGCTATTTCCCCCGGGACAGGAAGATATTTCGAGAATTCCATGCTGGCATTAGCGCGCCCGCTGCTTAAAGAACGAAAAGTAGTGGTGTACCCGAACATATCTCCCAGGGGGACTTCGGCTTTAATCACTTTCTGGCTGCGCACCGTTTCCATTCCCAGTATTTTTCCCCGGCGCGAACAAATATTGCCGATAATGGCGTTGAGATATTCTTCGGGAGTATTAACCTCAAGGTTCATATACGGCTCCAAAAGGATAGGGCTGCATTGCATAAATACCTTTTTGAAACATTCTATGGTCGCGATCCTGAAAGCTATTTCCGAAGAATCGACATCATGAAAAGAACCGTCAAGCAGTTCAAGCCTGACGTCAACTATGGGAAACCCGGCATACACCCCCTGTTTCAGGATGTAGTTGACGCCTTTTTCGATGGCGGGGAAAAACCCCCGGGGGATCGCCCCTCCTTTAATGCTGTTGACGTATTCAAAACCTTTTCCGGATTCCTGCGGACTCATTTTAAAAACCACATGGCCGTACTGGCCCCTGCCGCCGGTCTGCTTCACGTGTTTATATTCATCCTCACATTCCCTGGTGACCGTCTCACGGTACGCGACCTTGGGCTGCCCCACCACCGGCTCGACGTTAAATTCGGTCTTGATCCTGTCCACGATGATCTCAAGATGCAACTCACCCATGCCTGTCAGAAGAGTTTCCTGCGTCTCTTCATCGGTCTGTACTATGAACGTAGGATCTTCTTCGGCGAGACGCGCCAGCGCTTTCCCCAACTTATCCTGCTCCGACCGGGTTTTGGCCTCGATGCTCAAAGAAACCACCGGAGTCGGAAATTTGATCGCCTCCAGCAATAACGGATTGCCCAATTCACACAGCGTATCGCCGGTAATAGTACTGTTCAAACCGATGACCGCGACGATCTCTCCGGCATAAGCGATATCCCTGATCTCCCGCTGATTGGCATGCATCTGCAGGATCCTGCCCACGCGTTCCTTCTTATCCTTGGTAGCATTGTATATATACGTGCCCGCTTCCAAACACCCGGAATAAACACGCACGTATACTAATTTCCCCATATGCGGATCGGATTGCACCTTGAACGCAAGGCCGGCAAAAGGCTCCTGGTAATCAAGCTTCCGTTCGATCACCTTTTCAGGGTCGTCCACATCATGCCCCTTGATAGGCGGCAGGTCAAGCGGTGAAGGAAGATACAGCGTTATAGTATCGAGCAGTTTCTGCACGCCCTTATTCTTGAACGAAGCGCCGCAGATGATGGGAACGATCTTACCGGCAATGGTGCCTGCGCGAAGCGCCTTTTTCAATTCATCCCCGGTTATGGATTCAGAATTCTCCAGAAACTTCTGGGTCAGGGCATCATCAAGTCCGGATACTTTCTCTACCAGAATACGATGATACTCTTTGCACACCTCCCGGTATTCGGCTGGAATATCCTCAACCTCGAATTTTTTACCCTGGGAATCCTCATCATACACATACGCTTTCATCTCGATAAGATCAACGAGGCCCTTGAATTTATCTTCCGCCCCCAACGGGACCTGCAAAACAACGACATGGGCGTCCAATCTTTCTTCTACGCCTTTTACCACCGCGAAGAAATCCGCTCCGGTACGGTCCATCTTATTGACGAATATGATCTTGGGAACATGGTATTTATCTGACTGGCGCCAGACCGTTTCCGACTGAGGTTCCACGCCTCCCACCGCGCAAAAAACAGCCACCGCCCCGTCAAGCACGCGCAAACTGCGTTCTACTTCCGCGGTAAAATCCACATGGCCGGGAGTATCGATAACGTTGATGCGATAATCGCCCCAGAAACAAGTGGTCGCCGCCGAGGTAATGGTGATACCGCGCTCCTGTTCCTGTTTCATCCAGTCCATCTGCGCCTTACCGTCATGCACCTCGCCGATCTTATGCGATTTACCGGTATAATACAAGATCCTTTCCGTGGTCGTGGTCTTGCCCGCGTCAATATGCGCCATGATCCCGATGTTCCTGACCTTATCCAGAGAAAAACTGGGCGGAACCCTGGATTTAGGCTTACCTTCTGCGGCAGCCTCTGCAACCGCTTCTCCTTCAGCGGCAATTTCCCGGGGGGCTTCCCCTCCCGGCGAAACCTCAGCCGCCGGTTCTCCTGCCGCGCCAACCTCTAAAGGAACCGTCTCTGCGAAAGCCGGCTCCACGGGAAGTTCAACTCCCGATACCGGCGATCCGGGGATATCTACCGGCAAAGGTCCTTGTACGGGCGTCTCAACAGGAGACGCGGGCTCTGCGGACGGAACCGTTGTTTCTCCCGCCGCAGGAACCTCCTGCGCCGGGACAGCGGTTTCCGGCTCTATAGACTGAACAGGCAAACCTGCCTGCATACTCGAGATCTGCCCCCGCAGCCGGGTATTCTCAACCTCGGCATGCTCCAACTTTTCATGCAGTTTCTCGACTTCTTTTTCCACCTCATCAAATTCATCGTTCAGTTTAACAAAATCCTTTTTGGGGATCCACTCGCTCTCCTCCTTCTGTCTTTTCATATCCACGATGGTCCGCTCATGCTGCCTGGCAAGATTCGCCTGTTCCTCAAGCTCTTTGGTATACTTCTCGATTTTATGCCTGAAGATCTCTATCTTCTCGGTTTTCTCCTTACCTTCGGTTTCCAATTCCTGTATCCGGTTATTAAGCGCCCGTATATCCCGGGCCAGGTCGACATTTTTGGAAAATTCAACGGTCAATTCATTATCTTTCTTGATATAGTCTTTTTCCAAAGCGGAGAGCTTCTCCTGGACCTTCTTCATTATTTCATCGTTCTTCTGCACAAATCCCTTGGCTCTATCCGACTCCTCTCTCAGTTCCGCTTCCCTCTTCTGTATCTGATCGAGGGTTTTTTCCAGTTCCGCGGCCTCATTTTTCGTCTTTTCCAGTTCCGTTTTATGAACGGTCATCTGGTTTTCCAGCCGATTGATCTTGATCTCATGGGGAGAAAGAGACGCCGCCTGAGCCTGCACTCCTGCCGGTTTTTTCTTCCTGCGCAGTTTTTCCCGGAACTTTTCGGTATCCGAAAGATAAATCGCCAACAGGGTCAGCCCTAAGATAAGAAAAAATACGATCCAAAAAATAAATGTCGACATGTGAATCTGCGTATTATGTTCGGCGCGCGGAATGCCGTGCGCCGTATTTCGATTAACTTCTTTGTTATTACGGAATTATAACAGAAAAACCGGCGTTTGGTAATAATTTTTACGGCAAGGATTTCAGTATCTTCACTATGCGTCTAATTCATGTTCGATCTTTTTTATCAGTTCCTCCGCCTCTTTAATAAGTGCGGCCGGCAGTAATTTCGCGGACTCGATCTCGTGCTTTACGGCACGCAGAGAACCGAGAAAACGCCTCACGGCCTGTTCTCTGCGCTTATCGCGCGCCTCTTCCGGATCCAATTCTTCCCGCTGGCGCATCAGGCTGGTAAGGTCTTTCTTGATCTCCTTAACATCCCTTCCTTTTTCAAAAACATCCTTCTTCAAACTCGCGTATTCCGATTCATCAAGCGTTTTTTTGTTCTTCGCCGAACGCAAAAGATCGACCGCCTCCATGCTCGGGATTGATCCCGCCTCTTCCGGCTCGCCCTCGACGCTCTTTTTAAGATATTCGGGTTCTTCTTTCTCCAAGAAATAATATGACCGCAGCAGCTTCATGGCAGTGGGCTTCTTTATCCCGATCTCTTTAACGGTATAGGTATCAAACTGGTTAAATCCCCACTGCCGGTACAACTTATCTTTCCACACCGAATAGAGGGCCTGGCCGAGATCTATCCAGGAAGTCTTAAAATGTTTTACTTTTTCAAGCACCTGGAAACGGAGCGAATGCTCGTCAAATTCCTTCATCTTTTGTTCAAGATTTTCCAGCGACCGGTTCTTCACGTTCATCTCCTTTGTGTTCGCGGGTTCGTGTGTTCGCGTGTATAGTCATCAGTCAACACGAGAACACACGAACACAAGGACACGAGAACTAAACTATAGTATTTATCAACTCGATTATATACCGCTAAACAGCGGCAGATTCAACCGCTACCTCGGCAACACGTTCCAACTCAGCATTCCCACTTTACAGAAGACCGCCACTATCAGTCCCGCGATCAAAACTCCGAGGACAATTGCGGGAAACGCGTACCTGAACCTGATTTTGAATAACGACGCGGCCACCACCCCGCTCCAGGCGCCAGTCATGGGAAGCGGAATTGCCACAAAAATAACCAGGCCTAATGCCTCGTATTTCTGTACGCTGTCCGAGTTTTTCCTGGTACGCTCAAAAAGCCAGTCAAAGAACTTCCTCCATAACCTGATTTTCCTCAATTGCCCGGAAACCGGTTCAAAAAGAAAAAGAGCGGGAACGACCGGGATGATATTACCCAAAACAGCCAGCCAGAACGACTTAAACAGCGGCATCCCGAAATACAACCCCAGAGGGATCGCACCCCTCAATTCCGATATCGGTAAAGCGCCCATGATCATTACCACAGATTCTTTTGGCAAACCGGCAAAAAAATCAACTAACGAATGCAGCATCTTTCACCTCATTGTGTTTTCAGCGTATCTTCCATAAATTTTATCTTCATGATACCGCCCTTAAGAATATTTTTGACCTTCTCGGTTCTTCCATAACACTCTCCCTGTCAAACGCCAAATAAATAGTATTATATCAAAAATTAATTCCACCCGGAAACTCTTTTTCAGATACCTCGCGGATACCTCGTACAAGTTCGTAACGCGCTGCGAACTTCATCCACAAGCCGCCGAAAACGGGCAATATTCGCACACATACGGGTTGCTGCGATCCGCGGTAAAAGGAACATCACGATCCACGATCTCTTCCAAAATGAATTCCAGCGCCCGCAGGTACGCCCCCATAAACCGCTCTTTATTATCGATATCCTCTTTGGTCTTAAAAAGTTTTACTAATCCCGCGTTCCGTTCCACATCGCGGATCGCGTACAAGCAGGCATTGGTGCGTTTTCCCGGATACTCCCGGTCGGTAAAATAGAGGTAAAGCGGCAATTGAAAAGAACGGACCGAATCCCGGATCATTTCCCGGGAAAACGCTCCTTCTTCCAGAGCGCGCGTGAAACGGGGGACTTCAGCGACACCGGTCTTATAATCCACAACCAGGACAGTCCCGTCTCCCAAAAGGTCTATCCGGTCGATCCTGGCCCTGAAAACATACTCCCGGCTGAGTGAAACCCTTCCCGTATATTCCCGTTCCAGATCCAATATCCGGGCGACGTCCCTTTTTCCTTCTGCCTCCAGGAACCGTTCCATCCTGAAGGTGATCGTTTTTTTAAGCATAAAAGCATCGGCCCGCCTTTTTTCTTCAAATTCCCGGGCGAATTTTTCATCCAGCAGCGCAAAAAATCCTTTTTTGAAATCCTCGTCCAGAACCGGCTTCTTCTCCTTGAATATGCCGAATGCCGTTTCCAGAAGTTCATGTATGAACGTGCCGATCTCCGCGGCCTCCGGTTCAACCAGCAGGTTTTCCTTCTCCCGCAATCCCAAAAGGTACTGATAATAAAATTTCAGCGGACAATCTAAATACGTATCCACCCGGGAAGGAGAATAAACCATACTCTTTAAGAATGCAGCGTGTTCATCATTTTTGAACGCTTCTTTTTTCCGGGAAAGGACCTGGACCTCAAAAACCGCCCGGGGGGCTTCCAGGACATCCAGCTTCCCCGCCATTTTCTGCCGTTCCCAAAACAACTCTTCGATGAACCTGCTGGGCTCTTTCTGGGCACTCTCCTCATAGACCAGGTACACGTTCTTTGCCGAAGCGATCAACCTCCTGAACTGATACCGCTGGATCTCTTCCTCTTTTTCCAAATGGTTCAAACCCAGCCTGAGCATGACTTCGCGCGGAATAAGCGGATCACGGATCTTCAAAGCCGGCAGGGTATTCTCATTGACATCCAGAATAACCACATTCTCAAAATTTAAAGCCCGGGTTTCCAGCATACCCAGGATCTGCAGGCCTTTCAAAGGAGAACCGGAAAAAGAAAACTTTTCATTATCCAGCTTATTCTGAAAAATCTTAAAGAGATCTTCGGCGGGAAATTCATCCTTCCCGAAAGAAACGCGCCCAAAATCCTCCTGGACCGAATACATCCGCTCTATGATCTTCATGTTCAGCGGATACGCGCTTAACAGGCTTTTCTCCATCAACGCATCGAGGAGTACCCGCAGATGGAGGGAAAATTCCCCGCAATTCCCGACCGTCTCCCACGGAAAAAACAAAAGCCCATGCAATTGGGAAAGCGCTTCCCGTAATTCAGGAACGGCCGCCCGGATATCCATCTTGCGCAAGGTCCGCAGGGCGAGTTCAAAAATTTCATCCAAAGATTCTATATCCTGCAGGCGAACGAACAAACTGCCCCCCAAAGACGTTTTCTCGACTCCGATAAGGACCTCTTCTATCTTATGCACCAGAACACGGGTTATTGCCGGATTCCCGCCGGCCAGTTTCAGGTTCTTCACCAATGGATGTGAAATGAGGCGTATGTAATCCGCGGTGTAATACCCGTCGATTTTACGGGTGGCCTGGGCTTTAAAAATATATTCAAAAAGCGCATAGGGAGCGCTTCTGCGCAAAGGATACCCCATGGAAACATTGAAATCCCCCACCGAAGAAGCGATCTCGGAAAGCAACGGAATGATCTTATCCGGATCAGGCAAAACAACCACGGTATTATCCAGCATTCCCGGTTTATGCAGGATTTCCCGCACCGCGCACACCTGAGAATGGGCGTCAAACCCCCGGATCAAAAAAAGGGAGAGTCCTTCAAGACTCCCTGATTCCGCCCATTTCTCTCCCCCCTGCTGGATACGCGTGGCTTTGCCGGAATCAAGAAGGTGCCGCAAAACGGCCTCCTCGGTCTTATGCAGATAGAGAAAGTCGCAAAAAAAGATATGTTCAAAATCCGCACATTCAGTTTCCTGTACCGCGCGCGCGGCACGCAAATATACCAACCCTCGAGGGAAAGACCTTTTTTTATCCAGGACTTCATGATACGCGCCGCGAAGTGAAACCAAACGGGTCAACAGCATATTGATGCTCTCGGGAACATCATACCCTATCCGGGCGTTATGCTGGATACTGCCCAAGGCATCGGAACCGATATCTTCCAAGTCCAGCTGTTCTATAAAAGACATGATTTCGCGGGCCCAGGGCAGAAAAGAGGCAAAATCCTCCCTCCGCTCAAGGATCTCCGGAAAAGATTTCCTGATAAGCGTGTAGATCAGATACGCGGCTTCCAGATCGGAAATAACGGAAAAGGGGCGGCCCGCGGTAACCAGGTACCCCATGAATTCATCGATGGAAAAAAAAACCGGAGGCGCAAAACTTTTTTTTATCCGCCTGCCTAATTCCTTTTTCAGGAATAAAGCGGGCCTCTTGCCGCCGAAAACAAAAGCAAGCCGGCTGATATCCTTGCCCGGATTGAGATATTCCCGTTCAATGAGATCGGCGATATTGCGTATAAAATTTTCCGAAAAGCTGAAAGTAATGATTTTATCCATACACTCGTGACCTGATGTCTTTATGTCCCTACGATACCTCTTCAACCTCTCTCTCATCAAGATAGACCAAAAATCCCCGCATCTTCAACCGCGGATACACATCCTGCGCCAGACGCATGTATTCCCGCACCTGTTCGCTGTATCCTTCTGCCGCGGACCTTGAACTTTTGTAATCGATAACCCACGCCTCATCCGGAAAAATCATGAGCCGGTCTATTCTCCTGGTATTCCCCGAAGGATCAACGATCTCCCGCTCCTGAAAAACATCCGCCCGCTCCTGAAAAAAGAACTTCCGCGTTCCGGGAAAATCAAGAAGGCGTTCGATAGTCTCCGTATAATCTTTCCAGTCTTCAATAAAGGGGTACCGGCAGCCGGCTTTTTCCAGAGCTTCACGCAGGGCTTTCCCCTGTTCACGCCCGTGCAGGTTACCGAGGAAAGAAAGGACACAATGCGCCACATCCCCTTTGAATATCCGTTCCCGCTCCCGAAGCACCGATTCCTCAATATACTCGTCTTTTAAAAATGCTATCCAATCCCGGTATCGTGACGGCCCTATGCGCGCCAAAGGAGCTTCCTTCTGGGATTTCTCTTCCCGGTAGTCTTCAGGCGCGCCCCGCCGTGGCTCTTCTCCTGGCAAAAGGAAGCGCGCCGGGTTTATCCTGTTCCCGCTTTTCCGGGGTACAAAAATATACAGCTCATACTGCGGCCTGGTGCAGGCCACATAAATATTGTTCAATTCGTCTATAAAGGCTTTCGTATACTCGTCCCGGTAACGGGATTCCAATTCCGGGGAAAAATCCCCGAAGTCCTTCTTCAGATAATTAAGGCTAAGCGTACCGTCTTCCGGCCGCACCACAAAAGCACGGCTGCTGCCGTCCCCTGAACCTACCCGCACATTCATCTCTAAAAATGGGATGATCACCACCGGGAACTCCAGGCCTTTCGCTTTATGCACGGTCAAAGCCTGCACCGAATCGGTCCCGGAAATATGCACATAGAGATCTTCGGCGGGGGCTTTCCGGAAAAACTCGAGAAAATCGGCGATATTCCGATGGTCCTCTTCCTGGGCCTTTATAACTTCCAGTAATTTCATGAAAAAGCCCTGGTACAGGGGAAAATTATCCATGATCCTGAACGCGGAAAAGGCGCTTACCGTCAATTCATACAAGGGCACAAACCCTACCGTCTTGAAGAATTCTTCGAAAAAACGCTCCCAAACTTCCGGGAACCGCTCCCGGAATTCCCGGTACAGATAACCGGTATGCACTTTCCCCCTTTCACGGCGCAGTTTAAAAAGGAACCCCTCAACTTCATCCCGGGGTATGCCGGAGATGCCGGCAAAGATATCACCGAGTATAAAAACGGCAAACGCAAGGTCATCAATAGGAGAATTCAGAAAGGTAAGGAAAGCAGCCAGTTCCCTGATCAAAAAATGCTCCCGGATGTTCAAGGTCTTCTCCGATTCCACGGGGATATTTTTTTCCAGAAGCCAGGCGGTAACCAATTCCACTTCCTTGTTCGCGCGGGTAAGCAAAGCAATATCCTTATACGCGAACCCTCTCCCGCGCAGGCCGGAGATCAAAGAAAGGACCTTTTCCCGGACAGCCTCCGCGGTCTCTTCTCCTGAATCGAACTCCAGGCATTCGACCTGCACACAGCCCGCGCCGTTGGAACTTTTATATTCCTGCTGCGCCGAGGAAAACACCGAAACGATCCGGGCGATATCCCCGGAACTGAAATGAACGGATCCCTTTTGCTCCTCTTCCATGTCCGCAATGCACCGCAGGAGGTTCTCCCGCGAAAAAACCGCGTTATTGAATTCCACGATCGCCTTCCGGCTCCGGTAATTCTTGGTCAAGGCCTCAGTCCGGACATGAAAAATGCCCAATTCCTCCCGCACTGAATCCATAAGGGACACGTCCCCGCCCCGAAAACGGTAAATGGCCTGTTTTTTATCCCCCACGTAAAAGAGCGATCCCCCGGTCGAAAGTGCCTCCTCGATCATGGGAAAAACGTTCCTCCACTGCAAATTGTTGGTATCCTGGAATTCATCGATCAAAAAATGGCGGAAACGGACAGCCAGGCGGTAATACAACTCCGGGACGGTCAAAGACTGCGTATCAAAAAGGCGGGATGCCCGGCTGTTCAATTCCGGCAAGAAAAGGATATCTTCCCTATGAGAAATCTCTTTCAGGTTTTCAAACACACCTTGAAAAATATCCACATACCGGTTAAACAGGGAAAATGCCCGCCATTCATAATAGGTCTTGATATCCCCCTTGATGCGTTCCCAAAGATCCTGCGCCTCATCCGGAGGAAGACAATTCTTACGCATGGCGAATGCTTCCTTGCTGAACGGGCCGAAGAACTCATCCAGACGGGAGTTATCCGTATGTTCACCGAAAGAATTGACGAACGAACCCCAGGTCCTCAGATTTGCCTCTTCAGGCATGCATCTCTTCAATTGCAGCATGAGGCCGCGGAGATCATCTTTTTTTGCCCGGATGTCTTTCAGGTCTTTCGGATAGCGGGCGAATGCCTTCCCATGGGTATTGGCCGCGTTAAAAAGCATGCGCATAATATCAAGGATATCGTTCCGGGGCAGCCAGCTTTTTTTGTTTTCCAACAGCAGGTATTGATCCAGGAAAGCGAGAAAATCACCCCGGGTTTTCCGGTCATGAGCGGCCTTATCGATCAACAAGTCCAGGCTGTAGGATAAATAATCGGCAAAGTCATTCTTGATCCGGAAGGCCGCGGATAATTCCATCTTGAACGCGCACCCGGAGAGGATGGCGTTTATAAAACTGTCGATAGTCTGCACCTGGAAAAAATTATACCGCCTGATAATTTCATCCACCATGGTAAAGGCGCGGCCGCGGATGAACCGTTCATCCCCCCCCAAAAAAGCCGTCATCTCATCTTTTTCTTTCATGGAAGGGAACACTCCCAGGGCGATCCGCTTGAGAAATTCCAGGATCCGGCTTTTCATCTCGAAAGCGGCTTTATTGGTAAAAGTAATGGCCAGGATGCTCTTTAAGGCCATTTCCTCGCTCAACCGCCCGTCCATAAGCAATTTGACGTACCGGCGGGCAAGGGTATAGGTCTTGCCTGAACCGGCGGAAGCCTCGACGATGCAGACTTCGGGAGATGTTAAAATGGAATTATTATTTTCCATATTTATTCTCAAAATACGCGTTCAATCCGTGAATATGAAAACGATATGCTTTATGAACCTTTTCCGCCTCAAGGGAAACAGCCTTTTCAAGCGAATTCCATATTTCATCATACATTGTAACATCCGTTTTCATTTTCATATACTGTCCTTTTAAATCGGATATACCGCGGCAACCGCTTTTATCACTTCATAGATATTACCAAGATTGAAATTAAGGCCTTCAAACTCTATCCTGTCGATATCCCGAAGAGTACTGAATAAACCCTTGGATCGGTAATGGTAAAATAAACACTCTCGCAATATCCCTCTCGCAAGAACGGAAGGCAATCCAATACAAGCGGAGAACGCGTCAAGATCTAATAACACACCCTGTTCCTGTTCAATATCTCCAGGATCTTATATGTCAGACGGTATTCCCGCTCCGCAGGCTGAAAACACTCCGTCGTAGAACCCAAAAGCACGCGCTTCGGGAACTTCCGTGACAGTTCCTTTTCCAGCAACTCAGGGGCATTAACCCTCACATCCACATATTCACCCCACTGCCGGGGATCTTTCTGTGCCGCCTTCATAAAACGCGCGTAACAATACAAACACCCCCCGCCGCAACCTCCCTGATTTCCATACTCACGCCCTCACTTCCAACCGGTAACCCGGTACCTGGTACAGGTTCAGAGCGGTACCTGGTACCGAATCAAACGGGTACCTGTCCCTTCTGTTCAACCAAATTCAACCTTAAGAATAGAAATTATTGTACTCTCGAGAGGAAGGTTACAGCTTCTTTCCCACGCTTCCCGTAATCCGCCACCGGCGCGGGTAAAAAAATAATTATTGAGATCCAGCGTGTCGACAGAAATGCCGTTCTTTTTTAAAAACCCCTTTAAAACGGCAAGGTTAAGCGGCGGGAGATTCGGCCAGAACACCGGCAATAAAACAAGTGCAATGGTATGAGAGCGCATTTTCGATTATATAAAATTCGATGGAAGGGTTGAGTCACCGATACACACTAAAAATAATTATATCATAAAAAGGAGGGAAAAAGCAGTTTTAATCAACTAAAAAAGATTCATTTTCTGTGAAAATTCCGCTTTCCATGCAGGAATCTTGACGGCCGGCCGCCATGCTTATGCCGGGAGTCAACCGGACGTTTTTCCGACTGAGAGAAACGCTCCGGAGGAAAATCAGGATGTTTGGTCACCGGCAGAGCGGTCCTGATGAGTTTTTCGATATTACGAACATCATCCCCCTGATCGGGAGTCGCCAGGGAAATAGCATGCCCGGCGGTTCCGGCACGGGCTGTGCGGCCGATACGATGCACGTAATTCTGGGCATCTTCGGGCAAGTCAAAATTTATCACCAATTCAATATTTTTAACGTCTATGCCGCGGGCCGCGATATCGGTAGCGACCAGGACCTTATATTTACCGGATTTAAATCCTTCCAGGGCCTCCCTGCGCTGGGTCAGCGAACGGTCGGAATGGATCTCCGCGGCGCGGAATCCCATCTCTTTTATTGTCCTGGCGATTTTCGAAGACCCGAATTTTGTCCGGCAGAATAAAAGGACCGTCCCATGATACTGTTCGAGCAGGCGGCGAAGGAGACGTTTCTTATCGTCCCGTTTCACGATAAACAATTCCTGGCTGACTTTTTCAACGGTAGTCCCGGAAGGAGCTATTTCCACGCTCACCGGAAGCTTCATATAGGAAGCGGCTATTTTAACGATTTCTCCGGGCATAGTAGCTGAAAAAAGCATGGTTTGCCTGTCTTTCGGGACAAATTTAAGGATGGTCTCAATCTGAGGAGCAAACCCCATATCCAGCATGCGGTCCGCTTCATCAAGAACCAATATCGTCACCTCATCAAGAACCACGTTCCACTGCCTCAGGTGATCAATGAGCCGTCCGGGAGTAGCTACTAAAACTCTCGGATTCTGCTTGAGAGAACGCACCTGCTCACCCATAGGAGCGCCGCCCACCAGCACGGCGGACCTGATTCCGCTCGACTGCGCGATCTTCTGGAAAGTCTCGAATACCTGAAAAGCAAGTTCCCGCGTAGGCACCAGCACCAGAGCACTGCCTTTTTTCTGGGCAAGGCGCTGAATAATGGGAACAGCAAACGCCAAAGTCTTACCGGTCCCGGTCTGGGCTACCCCGATTATGTCTTTGCCTTCGATGGCAACCGGTATTGCCTGATGCTGAATAGGCGTCGGCGAAGTGATCTTGATACGGGATAGGATATCCAGGATACCCGGAGCTATCCCTAACCCGAAAAAACCTGTTTGTGTGTTAATAGTTTGATTTGTCATAAAGTCATTATACCATAAAAATGCGAAATACAATCTTATTTTTCACACGAATCATCCCGTAAAAAAAAGGGGACGGTTCTATTTTTTTAACTCCCGAACGAGAGCGAAAAAATAGAACCGTCCCCTTTTTTTAGAACCGTCCCCTTTTTTTAAAGCACCTGCTTCTCACTTAGAAACGGGCGGTAACCCTCATCGTCGCCTGATTAGCGGAGTAACCGTCAACTCTCCAATAATAGTCGTAACTGCCTTCAAGCGACCATCTTGTCGCACTGCACGCGCACGCAAGGAGTGTCAGGCCGGTGCCGGCATGGTACATATCGGCAACCGTCTGTAGTCCCGGCGTTGTAAACGCCGCCCCGCCTCCGGTGAACTCCGCAGTCCGTTTCAACGCCGGGTTAGAAAGCTTATGAAGCCACTCAAAGTGCACCTCGGGAACAAACGCCCAACCACGATAACTAAAATCACGCTCCACCTTCCCTCCCAGGCCGGACTCGAGATAATCGTAACGCTGAGACTCCACCTTCAGATTGACATCACCAGCGTTCTTTTCCGTGTAGCCACTTATATTTACGCGGCTGTACTGGAGTGAAGCAATCGGCGTGATCGTAAATTTCTGAACGGAAATGCGATACCCGGTGTTCGCAAAAGCAGTGTAATCCTGCCCGCTATAGTCGGAGTGCGCCGTACGGTCCACACCGGGAAACACAATGTGCCGCCTGCCTGCATATTCATTCCAGCCAAATGACCCGCTACCATGAACGAACCAGGGCCCTTGATCATGGCCGATGTAGGCCGTTGCTTGATAGGTATCAAAATCGGTGTTAATATCGTACGTCGTTCCATCTATTATGCTTCGTGCATAGCCAACGCCCAAGCCCGCGCGCGTGTCAAGTCCAAGAGGCACGTCGTAGGCGAGCATAGTGCCGATAATTTTTGAATCATACCCCTTGAAGGCTCCCCGGTCATTTTGGTTGCCAAAATATCCGAAGCCTTTCTGCCACCAACCGCTGCGCGCGCCGCTGCCTTTACAGTTCGAATTATCTTTAGAGGGCCAGCTGACCTGCCTGCACGCATCCAGGCGAGACAACCAAAGATTCTGAAACTCCCGGGCACCCTGGTAAGTCACCAGAGGCACCACCAGAGATGCGGCCAAGGGGCTCAGCTGTGCTTCCGCCTCGACGACATCGTTTGGATCGGTGAGAGCATTGACTGCAGCTATGACGCCGGCGAGATCGGGACCCGGATTAACGATGTTTGTTAATACTTCCGCTACCGGAACGGCTACCAGCACAACGGGATTTGCAGGAGGATTAACTATCGGTATCTGCGCCGGGACGGTGAGCACTACTATTGTTGCATCACCGGCTGTCGCAGTAGTATCGATAGTAAACGTGTAAAGCGAATTGGTGGGATCCACCGTGGCAAGGGCATTCAAGCCGGCTGTAGATTGGACGATCTCGAACCGGTCGCCAACCATGAGGAGAGACGTCGTGGGAACCGTCACTCTGACCGTAAGCCCTGTTCCAAGATCTGCGACGTTCCCTGCCGCCACTACGATTTTGCCGTAGACCGTCGAGCTGGCCAGGGTCGTATTGATCTCCCCGTTAGTAGCGATCGTTAGGGCGCCGGCGATATTCAACGTATTCGTCCCAAGAAAAAATGAATGGACGTCCAACACCGCGCCAGTGATGGTTGCGCTCACTGCAGAAGGAGGCTGGGCACTACTCCCCCCAACAACAGTGATGGAATGAATCCCGGCATTAAGTGCGCCGACTGCGCCAGTCAATTGACTCCCACTACCAAGCGACAACGTACCAGTATCGTCTCCCCCCGTGGTCGTAAGAGCGCCTGTGACTAACGTATTCGGATCAATACTGATCGTGCCGCCGACACCGGTAAATTGCATACGTACGGTGTTCGTTGAAGTAGCCCCGCCCTTTAAGTTAGCAGTACCGGTTCCGCCGACGAACAAGTCGGTCGAATAGACCGACTTAAGAAAATCAACTATAGTTCCGTCATTCACGGTGATAGAGTGAAGCACCCCGGTTGTTGCTTGCCCCATGTCCCCATACACGGACGAGCTGACATTAAACGTAACCATGCTGGAATCATTTGCCCCGGTAACCTCGACAGCAGGATCAACAGAATTCAAAAGAAGGTTGTTTGTAAAGATATCGAATTTCGGGCCGCCAGCGACCCCAACGGACAAGGTAACTGCGCCTGTAATCTCGACGCCATCAAGACCGCCGGTTCCGGCGTCCAACTGGGCGTCGGCGATAACCATCTGCCTTGCGGCAAAACTCGGCGCAGGCCAGGTTGCGATAGCAACAACCAAAAATAGGGGAAGGACTATTCGCTTCATTATACTACCTCCTTATTAGTTTACACTCGTTAACTGGAATTATTAATCTATTTTGGATTTTCTTGTCCTACGATAACCCATTGCTCCGGCCATCCATCCGCCAAGCATATGCCTACTTCTTTATTTCTTTTGTCTTAGATGCCGCGCCCTGCGCCTGTTGCAAATTCCTCACAAATTCTGCTTGTATACTGCGCCACTTAGTGAGCTGCGTTCCGGTAAGCTCTGTTTCTATTGCTCGGTTGCTTACTATGCCTTCATACGTTACCTCTGCCTGAATCTCAGCTATATCATTTATCTTTGCTTTTATCTTATCTAAATCTGCGCTCGCTGCGGCCATTTTACTAAGTTCAGCTTGCAGCCCATTAAGCTCCTTCTGTTTATCCGCAACATAGCTTTGGAATTTTGCGAGTATATCCTTTAAATTTTGTTCCTGTTTATCAGTAAGGGCGAGCTCTTTTTTATACTCAAATATAAACACGCCATTCTTATTTTCTGCGGAATAAACGCTAATGCAGGAAAACGAGAAACATATTATTGCCGTTATTGATATTAAAATTATTTTTTTCATTCCAATATTCCTTTCTATAATAAATGCGCCTTGTGATTTAAATTAAACCGTATAGTTGCCAAGCATCAAGGTTGTTTTAATTCCCCTAACTTTACTTTGGTATTGTAGAAAAAAATAAAAATATTGTCAATTATACCCAGGTATAATACCGGATTTTACTGTGTTGACGCGCTGTCTTAATAGATACAACTCTTACTCAATATGGCCACTTTTTGCAGGAGCGGAAAAAACAAACCAAATCAAAACCAGCCATGCCTATACCACCTGCCATCGCGGTAGAGGATTTAACTATCGAACGGCACGCTTTACAGAATCCGCCACATCATGGCCGGCGGCTTTAATATCTTGCCCTACTGTCCTTCTAAAGAGCGGCCGTCCTCCGGCGATGGCCCAGACAAGAAAAACCGCCAGAAAAACCGTCAAAACACCCGTGGGCGTATATCCCCAGGACTTGCTGTACGGCCAGGCGGGCAAAGCCACAACCACCAAAGCAATCGCTATAAATAATAATAAGGTTTCAGGAGACATTGTATTCCCCTTTTTTTACTCTACTTCGCGCAGTCTTTTTGCGGATTCTTCAAGCACCTTACGCGCTTGATCTCTTACGCCGACCCAAGTATCCCGGGTAGCGTCATTTACCATCCCCAACTGCCCGGAAAGATCTTGCTTTGTTTGCTCAAGCTTACTGATATTAGCCTTGACTTTTCCTGTCTGCTTTTGACCCTGCTGCTGCGTTTTATACTTATCAACAAGCTCAATCTTTCTTTCCAATAATTTTACAAAACTATCCTTGTTCTCATAGGGATAGTTTTGTAGAATTTCGAACATAATCTCCCGGGAGCCGCTTTTGTTGCCTGTGTCATTATATTTTATTTTGCACTTGGAAGAATCCGCAAGATTATAATAATCCTCCGGCTCACAAAGTTCTATTGCATACACTTGGCATAAAAATTGTGACGCTAAAAATAACGCCGCGGCTGCCGCAGAGAGCATCTTCATTTTCCCGCCTCCTTTACTTTACTCTTTATTGCCATAGATGTGCAGATTCCTAATCCCCGGCCTGAAGACCGGGGATTTTGTGGAAGGGATTAAATCGGTTTCCGGCCACTGATGACACGCAGAAGAACAACAACAATAGCGATGACGAGCAAGATGTGAATAAACCCATTAAGGGTGTACGATGTAACCAACCCTAACAGCCAAAGCACAACCAGGATAGCTGCAACTGTGTATAACATATCTGACCTCCTTCTTAAGAGTGGCTTAACGCTCACTCATTTTTGTTATCCTTCAAGAAGCCCCAACTATCGAACGGCACGCTTTACAGAATCCGCCACATCATGGCCTACTGCTTTAATATCCTGTCCTACGGTACGCCTAAAGAGCGGCCGTCCTCCGGCAATGGCCCAAACAAGGAAGACCACCAGTAAAACCGTCAAAACCCCCGTAGGCCTGTATCCCCATGACTTGCTGTACGGCCAGGCAGGCAAAGCTACAACGACCAAAGCAATCACTATAAATAGCAGCAAGGTTTCATTAGACATTGAATTCCTCCTTTTTATGTATGCTGGTTATTCTTTAAAACATCTTCCCCTATCTTCACAACCTTATTATAGGGAATGGCAGAATTAAATCAATTGTACTTAGGTATAATAGACAAAAAGTAAGCCGGCGGGAAGATATACATGAGATCGATAAAAAAATTGTTATAGTGCCGAAAAAGTAAATTGACGCCGTATTAAAATAAGGTTAAAATAAAACCACAGACATGCTGGTTAAAGCCTTTTAAAAATATTTGATCAAATATAATTGCCATGGGGAAAAAAATAAAAAAAATCAACGTCATTATTAATCCCGCCTCCGGAAAAGGAGAATCCACCTTACCTATTATCAATGCGGCCATGAAAGAAGCCGGCATTACGTGGGAAGCATCGATTACCCACCAAGCGGGCGATGCGGCCCGGTTTGCAAAAACTGCCGTCAAAGAGGGGATTGATGCCCTCGCTGTGTACGGCGGCGACGGCACGCTCGTGGAAGCAATCAGCGGCCTGATTGGATCAGAGATCCCGGTTGCTGTTTTCCCGGGAGGATCGGCGAATGTCATGGCCACTGAGCTTGGCATACCCGCCAACCTTAAAGAAGCCTGTGCGCTTCTAAGCCAGGACCCGATAGAGACAAAAACCATTGATGTGGGGCAGTTCGATAAACGTTATTTTATTGCGGGAATAAGCCTCGGTTTTGAGTCGGATGTCGTCAAAGGCGCGGATCGCGAGACCAAAAACAAGATCGGCATCTTCGCCTATCTGCTTTCAGCGGCCGCGGCATTAAAGAAAACTAAAAAAGCCGTCTACCATCTAAAAATCGATGGGCACGAGCATGAAGTTCAAGGGCTAACCTGTATTATTGCTAATACAGGAAACCTCGGATTTAGCGACATTTCTTTCGATAAGCATATCGATGTCAGCGATGGGCTCCTGGATGTTGTTGTCGTGCGAAAAGCGAATCTCAGCCTGTTTAAGCTTATGGTTATCACCTTATTTAAACGGGAACGTCCGGACAATTTGGAATTAGTAGAGCACTGGCAAGGCAAAAATATCAGCGTTTCCTCAAGTCCAAAACAAACGGTTCAATGTGACGGTGAGATATTAGAAAAAATGCCTCTTCATATCAAGGTCATTCCCGGGGCGATCAAGGTTTTGGTTCCTAAAAAAAATGGTTCAACCATCGAATAAACCCCTGCTGTTTTTTATGCTTTCACCGCTTGGTTTTCTCTCAAGGACGATGTTCGTTAATAATAAAATCCCGCGAACAGTTAATCAGGCACTTCTTGTTTAATCTTACTGATCTTAGACGGCAAAATAACTATCTCTACTCTGCGGTTTCTCTGCATATTTTCCTTCGTGTCATTTGCCGCAACCGGCCGAAATTCTCCATAGGCGTCAGCAGAAAGCCTTTGCGGCTGGACTTTGCACTTATCAATAAGATAATGCACGACGACCAATGCGCGCGTGGAAGAAAGTTCCCAGTTTGACTTCCAAGCGGAATATTTTATCGGCTGGTTATCCGTGTGGCCTTCAATGGCAACATTGCTATGAGGGACATTCCGGTTTAAAACTTCAGCTACTTTCTCAAGCGATTCTTTACCGTCTACCCGGATTTCATCTTTACCGGAGTCAAAAAATACCTCCGACAAAAAAGTAATCACCAGCCCGCGCTCAGTCATCTCCAGCTTAGCTTTATAGTCTCCGATTTCTTTCTTCAAAGCATTTTCCAGCTCGAGTTTCGCTTTTTCAAGTTCAGAAAGCTCCCTATCCTTCTGCTTGACTGCATGCTCAACTTCTCTTGCTTTCTCTTGCTGGAGCTGCGCGATTCGAGCCTGTAAATCCCGGTTCTTGATCTCCAGTTCATCAGTTCTTTTAGCTTGCTGGATATAGGTACATCCTGACATGGTAAATATCGCCAAAGACATAATAACCATAAATTTATTTCTCACCGGTAAGCCTCCTTTTTATGTATGACGGTTATTCATTTAAACTCGTTCCGTTTCCAGCCAGTTCTCTACGGCTTTACCTCCTTTTTCGTGATAAATCCGATACTCGAGAATCTGGATAGGGCTATAACGCACAGTCACCTTTTTTAGTTAAAAAATTATTGCGGGGCATCTTGCAGCGTATCAATTATCTGATATAAAACCCAAGCTGCGATATCAAGCTCCGGAAACACATATTTGCACGCGGAAATCATTATTTCAGTCTTATTGCCTGCACTCTTCCTTAATACAAGCACGACCATCGCTCCATTAATATTTGCTTTAATCACTCCGCCGCTTGACGCATCAACTTGGTTAATCGTTCCTATACGTTTTACTACTTCAAGGCTTATTTTATGCACATTTTCGAAACTGGCATCAATGATTTGATGCACATTATTTTTCCCTATACATGTTGCCGCTACGGCAATCGGTAGAACCGCCACACCCGTCAACAGATCAACCCCGTTGATCTCGGAATTTTTTATCGCGGCGGCCTTAATAGGATCCACAAGAACAAGCAACGCTAACTGTTGAGCAGTAAGAACACCCTTATAGCTTTTATGTCTATTAACATCGTAGGCTCGCTCACCAGGTCCCGCGCCGGCCGTATAATCCTTGTAAACAATCTTGCCGATGCTTAAGGTGAGAAGATTGATTTGCAGGGGGATAGGTGGAGAAGACCTTGATTGCTCCACTATTTTTAATGAATCCACGTTGAATTTCCCTTCTTTATTTTTGACAAGCCCCAAATCTTTTAATTCAATTTCCACAAGTAAAAAGCGGCGCTTTCGCTTAAATAAGGCAGCACGGTCATAAATGATATTTATTTTAGGGCACGATACAAGTATATCTTTCGGGAAACCGCCGGGATTATACATTTTAAACCCGGATATATGTATAGTTGAAGTTAAAATATTCAATGAAAAACCGTCCATATGTACCGGGGCTCCGGCGATGCGAGAGACGGCCCGCGTTACCACGGATTTAATAATCAAATTTTTAAAAACTGTGATACACACTAAAGAAATGGCTGCTATCACCGACACTATAAGAAATTTCTTCATAAGAGCCCCGCGCAACGAACTCCCCCAATCATTAGTGAACGGATTCGAAAATGCAATCCCTCCTTAAAAGATCCATCCTATCAATCCGCCAACGAGCCTAAATGGCAAAGCAATAACCCAGCCGATCGCATGTACGGTAGATCCCAAGACACTTCCCCGCTCGGATTTCGTCTCGGTATCTATTGTCGTAGTCGTCGTCTCGCTTTTCTGAACAACCGGATTGTTTTGTTGTTCATTTGATGTAACCTCCGTCGTTGTTTTCGTTGTCTTATGAGTACCAGCACACCCGGCACCCATAACAACCAAAGCAAATAAAACTAAACCTGCACAAACACTTCTTTTAAAACCATTTTTCAATTTTCTTAACTTAGTTTGCATAGCGACTCCTTTCCTTTATTTTATAAGCTTTATAATAGTATTATAGGGGCATTCAAAACGGAATCAATTGTACCTGGGTATAATCGGGGAATTTTACTATGTTGAAGCAAAATTAAGCGGTTATCTAAAAAATCGTTGATTAGGAAAAGAGTCTTTTCATTCATTCATCGATTTATCCGGCACATTGCCTTCAGTCATAGCATGCTCCTGCATCAAGCGGGTGTAACGAAAACCGCCTCTCCCTCTGATTTTTAACGGCGTGCGTAAAAAAAAGGGGACGGTTCTATTTTTTTCGCTCTCGATCGGGAGTTAAAAAATAGAACCGTCCCCTTTTTTTTGCGCTCT
>JBAZGE010000026.1:0-25266 GCA_041653035.1 Candidatus Omnitrophota bacterium | reverse complement strand
CTGACCGCCCTGGGGGCTTATTTTTCATTCCGGATCCTGAAGAACGCCTCTGAGAATAAACGCCGGGTTTTTACGCTTGTGCCGATAGACCGCCTGCTTTTGGAGACAGATTTTCCTTATTTGGCCGCCGGAGAGAAAGAACCGGGAGTGGGATTCTATTTTTCATACCTGCGGGAACTGTATGAAACCGCCGCTGAGATACGGGGTATGGGAACAGAAGATTTACAGGAGGTAATCTGGAACAATGGAACGGTTTTTATGCACTGAACTTTTACTGGGTAAAGAAAAGCTCGGAAGATTGCGTGAAAGTACGGTTACCGTCATTGGATTGGGCGCGGTGGGGAGCTATTGCGTAGAGGCGCTGGCGCGCAGCGGGATAGGTGCTTTGCGGCTGGTTGATTTTGACGATATAAAATTGACTAACGTGAACCGTCATTTATACGCTTTGACTTCAACTATAGGAAGGAAAAAAGCGGAGATAGCCGGAGAAAGGGTCCATGATATTAATCCTTCCTGTAAGGTGGAAACGCAGGAAGTTTTTGCCGGTGATGAGACGCTGGACTTGATCCTTGATAATAAGCCGGATGTGGTTATTGATGCCATCGATTCATTAAATCCTAAAACGCAGCTTCTGGCGGCCTGTTATATAAGGAAAATACCCTTGATTTCCTGTATGGGCGCGGCAATGCGCACCGATCCTTTTTCCGTTAAAACGGGGGATTTGTTTGATATTAAAGGTTGTCCCCTGGCAAGCAGGATCCGCAAGAAATTGCGCAAAAAAGGCATAGAACGCGGTATTTTTTGCGTGTATTCCGGGCAAAAACAGAAAACCCTGATTTTGGAAAAAGAAATAGTGCATTCCGAGCGTGAATATGAACGCGGGCGCAAAAGAAGAAAATTGGGAAGCCTGTCTACGGTTACCGGTATGTTCGGCCTTGCCATGGCCCACTGCGCCATCGATTTACTCACCAAACAGGTTCAAGAATAAGCCTTTTAAATAATCCCCTCTTTTTATTGTCGGGCCCGTAAAAATGCGGTACAATAAGCGAATATGACATGCATCTTTGAAGAGACAAATGATGGATGACCCGGTATATCGGCAAAAACAGCGGGAATACGCGGAAGAATACGAATCTCTTTGCAGGCGCTGTGGCGCTTGCTGCGGAGCCTTTGACGGTGATCCGTGCGCGAATCTTAGGAAATCAGCGGATAACAACGGGTATTTCTGTAAGGTATATGATACGCGACTGGGCCCGCAAAAGACCGTTTCCGGGAAACCGTTTACCTGCGTTTTGATCAGGGAGAACCTGAAGAAATCGTCCCTGCCTTTTCCGGGTTGTCCCTATAATGTGCCTTGATTATGTCTGAAAAAGACCTTGATTTCGAAATCTCATTTTATGAAAGGCTTTTGGAAAAAAAACCGGACTTTATAGAGGCTCTTATCGCCCTGGGTGACGCATATTCTAAAAAAGGGTGGTTTGAAAAGGGATTGGCGGTGGATAAGAAACTGGTACAACTGCGTCCCGCTGATCCCATTATACACTATAATCTGGCCTGTGATTATTCCCTTCTGAAGGTTCCCAATCTTTCCTTTTATTCTCTGGAAAAGGCTCTCCAACTTGGATATGACGATTTTGAGTTTATGACGGAAGATCCGGATCTCCGGTTTATCCGGGAAGATAAACGCTTCAAGGAATTGGTTGGAAAATACAAAGCTCCGGCTGACAGCGTATAAGAGGATATCAATGCGTCGTATTTTCAAAAACTCTTGACTCGTGTTGGGATTGGCGGTATAAAATACAGTAATTTGCGGTTTCAAGCCGCCGGATCGTTTCCGAGATCATCATTAAGGAATGAAAGGAGCAATACTTGATGTTTAAGAAAAGGTTTTTCCCCTTCAGAGCGAAACTTTTGCTGGCATTTCTGGCGCTTACGGCGTTCCCGCTTTTATTCGTCGGTTTTTTTTCCTACCGAAGCGCCTCACGGGCTCTCATTCAGCAGGCCGCTATTCAGAATGAGCGATTGGTCGAGAAGTCCGTCGAACAGATCGACAGCCTTTTCACGCTTTACCTGCGGGATATGAGTGAAATAATCCATTCCGGGAGTGTTGCTTTCATGACGTATGGCTCCGGCCGGAATCCGGAGGGCGTGGTTAATGAGCAGAAACGGTATATCTCCAGCAGGGAATATATCGCCCAGATACGCTTCCTGGATATGAACGGGACGCAGTTCATCGACACCGCTGACCAGACTGCCGCCCCCAAGACCGAAGGTGCCGGCAAACTTTGGTTTGAACAGGCCAAACGCGGGAACATGTTTATATCCGATGTCTCTCTGTCGGAAAATTTAAAGATCCCCACCCTGACTATTGCTTCGCCGGTAATGAATGAGGCGGGTATAGTACAGGGAGTTGCAGCCGTGGATATAAAAGCTTCCTCGATATTTAAGGCTCTTCGTTTCAGGGATGGAGCGGATGGGTCGCATTCATTCGCGGTGAATAAAGAGGGGAAGATTATTTTTCATACTCAGGGAAACATGATCTTGAAGGATGGCATCGGCGCTGTTTCCAATGATTCTTTCAAGCAGGTGATCGCCAAAATGATCAAATCCCGGCAGTCCGATTTCACGGTTTATAATGAGGACGGAGTTGTGTATTATGTGTTCTACACTCCGTATACTCTGCGTGGGTGGAGCATGGGTTTGTCCGTACCGCAAGCAGCGTTCCTGACCGAGCCACGGAAGCTTTTATTGGCAGTGCTGGGCATAACGGCGATAGTGGTAATTATCACCACGGTGATAGCGTTCTGGTTTTCCCGGCAGGTCACTGATCCTCTCCGGCAGTTTATAACCATGCTGCGGAACCTGGTAAAGAGTGAAGGCGATTTGACCCATAAGATAAATATCACCAGCTCCGATGAGCTCGGTATACTCGCGGATCTGTTCAACCAATACTTGGATGCTTTGCATACGATGATCACCGAGGTTAGGATGGTTTCGGACAAGGCCGCCAATTCTTCGGAGGAAATGTCCGCGACTTCACAGGAGATGAATGTCACCGCGCAAGAGATCTCCAAGGCTATCCAGCAGGTGAGCGGCGGCGCGGTTATTCAGTCCCGGTACATCGATGATATTTTTAAAGTTATGGAAAAGCTGGCGTTGAGCCTTAAGCAGGTGATCGATAACGCCCAGACCGCCAGCCTGGCGGTAAGTCAGACGACCGCTCAAGCCGAAGATGCCTATCTTTCCGCCGAAGGGGCGGTGAAAAAGATAAGTTTTTTGACTGTTTCCGTGCAGGATACCACCAAAGTTATTCAAGGGCTCGGGCAAATGTCTCAGCAGATAGGCGAGATCACCGGGACCATAACCACTATCGCCGATCAGACCAATCTGCTCGCTTTGAACGCGGCAATAGAAGCGGCGCGGGCCGGAGAAGCCGGCAGGGGTTTTGCGGTGGTCGCGGAAGAAGTCCGCAAACTGGCTGAGGCCTCAAGCGCAGCCGTGCGGAAGATCGGCGGGATCATAAAATCGATCCAGGCCGAATCAAATAAAGCGGTTGATGCTATCCAGGTGAATGCCCGTGAAGTCCAGGAAGGCAAGGCCCAGATAGTGAACGTCACTAAAGTATTGCATGATATCAATCAAGTGGTGCAGCAGGCCACGCTCCTGGTAAATCAGATAGCGTTGTCCGGGAAAGAACGGGTTGATGAAATAGAACGGGTGGTGAAATCGATCAATGAAGTATCTATCATCGCCCGGGAATCTGCCGCCACCTCCCAGCAAGTGTCTTCCGCGACCGAGGAACAGACTGCTTCCATGCAGGAATTATCTTCTTCTTCGCAGGAACTTCTGCGCTATGCCTCGGAATTGAAGCAGATGGTGGATAAGTTCAAGGTGTAAACCGGGGAAACGTCCAAAACGTTTTTAAAAATGGGGCTTGACATATAACGGATTTTGTTTATAATAAACTAAATTTATAGAGCAGTGATTTATAAGAAGGGGAGGATATGTATGAAGGCAGGTTTGATGGTATGGATTCCGTTTATGGTGATAATTGCCGGGTGCGCTACTACCAAACAGGTGACCGACCTTGAGGCCCGGGTAGGGACATTGGAAAATAAGTTGACGTCGGTCGAGCAGAAACCGGATATTGGCGAGGCCGGCATGTCGAAGACAGAGGAAACTCAGGTAATGGAAGCTCCTGCCGTTGTTTCCAGGCCTTCGGCGGCTGCCATGACCAAGAAAGATGTTCAGCTCGCCTTGAAAAACGCGGGATATTACACCGGGATGGTGGACGGTAAGTTTGGCCGGAACACCAGAAAAGCGATACGGGCGTTCCAGAAAGCGAATGGATTAGCGGTTGACGGGATTGCCGGAGTGAAAACAAAAGAGCTTTTAGCCGCTTATCCGGCGCAATAATTCAAAAGCACGGGAATACAAGAGCATAGGCAAGATATCAAGAGGCAGATTGTTTACCAGGATTTTAAATTCTGTAAAGAATCTGCCTCTTTTTTTACCGGAGCCCTTGATCCTTGACTTCTCCTGCCGTCTGCGGTACAATAGTAAAATTCAGTAATGTAATTAATCGTAAGTAAAACAAAGGGTTAAAAATGAAAGAAATAGTCGAGGATATCCTGAAAGAAGAAGAAATAGCGCGGAATAAGATCAGTAAAGCTGCCCGGGAAGCGGCGCAGATCATCGGCGATGCCAGGGCGGAGGCCGAGAAGCTTATTCGTCAGGCGGGAGTGGATGCCAAAGAGTCTATCAAGAAGAGGCAGGATGAAACAGAAAAAGCGCTTTTTTCCGAGAAAGAAACTGTTATACATAAGACCCGGCAGGAAGCTGTTACCGGTATTGAAAAAAGAAAAAATGATATTCCCCGTCTTGCCGGAGAGATGTTCAGGGACATTGTTAATCTATGAGAGACCTCGCCACCTATTCTTATGCCAATGCCCGCATACGGGCCCTGTTGTCTTATCTGCTTAGCCCGCCGCTCTTTTCCCGGCTTATGGAGGCAAAAGACGTTTACGAGATGATGGAAGGGCTTAAAGGGACGGACTATAAAGCTATTCAGGAACATTTTGACCAGGGAGAGACCGATCTGGTGGCCGTAGAAAAAGAATTCGTCATTCATGACCTTGCGGCGTATGACAAGGTATACGACAGCCTGTCCGGAAAACGGGAAAAAGAACTGGTCTTTCTTTTTATTCAGCGGTATGAACTGCAGGAATTAAAAGCCGCTTTGCGCATCTGGCATAAAAAAGCCCCGGTTGACATACAGGATTACCTGATCGGCCGGAAAATAGCGTTTGATATCGATTTTCATAAGATAGCCGCCGCGCAGAGCATCGAAGAGATAATACTTTGTCTGGATGAGACCCCGTATAAAACGCCGCTCTTAAAAACCATGGATAAATTCAAGCGGAGCGGGTCGGTTTTTTATCTGGAGACCGCCCTGGATATCGATTATTACAAACGTCTGTTTGTTTGTGTCGATACGTTATCAGGCGGCGACCGGCGTATCGCGAGAAAAGTCCTGGGCATCGAGATAGACATTGAAAATATCAACTGGTTGATACGGGCGAGAAAATATTATTCTCTGGCAACCGGAGAAATACTGGAATTGGTTATCCCGGGGGGAGGGACGATCAACGCGGATACGGTACGGCAGGCGTCCGGGGGCGAAGAGATGGGGGGCATTATGGATAATATCGCGGTAGGCCCGTACCTGAAGATCAAGGATTTTGCCGCGGGTAACGCCGCTTTGCTTGAAAATTTTCTTTACGAGGTTATGCTTCAGGAGATCAAACGCCTGCTTGCGGGGTTTCCCTTTACCATCGGTACGGTGCTGGGGTATCTTATCTTGAAGAGCAAAGAAACCAGGAACCTTACGTCGCTTTTATACGCAAAGAATTACGGAATGAAAAAAGAAGAAGCGTTACCGCTGATCGGTATGCGTTAGGGGGATTATGTTCAGCACTGCTCCCATGGAGCTTTTGAGCCTGGTGGTCTTTAAGGAGAAATCCGAAGAAGTCGTTTCTCATCTGCTGAAACTGGGGATTTTCCATCCCGTGGATATCAGGCAGATCGAGGAAGACCTGTCGCAGCTCAATGCCTTTGATATCAAACGCGAATATGCGGAATGGGATATTCTCGAGGGGCAGTTGCATCTTCTGGCGCGGAAAATGAATCTTTCTCTGCATGTCCAGCAGGGCGGCAGGAAATTCGCCCAGGAGGAAATAAAGAAACGGCTTGCGGAAATAGAGGAACGGGTCACACCCCTGCTTACCAGAAAAGATGACCTGCGGGAAGAGATAAAGACGAAGCTTTCCATGGTCACGCAGATTAATGAATACCTGCTTTTTCCGGTAGGGAGGACTTCTTCGTATACCTTCTTGGAGGTTTCTCTGGGGAGATTTGAAGAGAAAAACGTTCCGCTCCTTGAACGGGGACTTGAAAATATCCCGCATATCACCTATCCCCTGAAAAAAGAAGGGGCGCATATTGTTACGGTTTTTATCGGTCTACGCCGGGACCGCGTGGTCATCGAAGCGGCTTTGCGGGAAGCGGGATGGCAGAAGATCGAACTCCCCGAAAATACCCAGGGGTTGTCCAAGGACGTCGAGAAAAAGATACTTTCCGAAATCGAAGAATTGAAGAAGAACGTGAAAGCCGCCGGCGACGAATTGCGGAAAGTGGCGGAAGAGCTTAAAAGTGAGTCCCTGCAGATGTTTTCCTATATAGTGCTGAATAAATCGCTCCTGGAAGCGAAAAAATATTTCTGTTCCACGGAAAGGACCAGCTTGCTTTCCGGGTGGGTGCCTCTTGAAGATAAAGACCGCGTACTGCGGGAGATCCGGGATATCGCGGGAGTTTCCGTGGTAGAGGCGCGGCATCCGGAAGAAGTGCCCATTGACAGGGAAGATATCCCGGTGCGCCTTCAGCATAATCCTTTCTTCAAGCCTTTTGAACTGCTCATTACCTCGTACGGTTTACCGCGGTACGGCAGTATCGATCCCACTATTTTCACGGCCATAAGTTTCCTCATTATGTTCGGGGCGATGTTCGGCGACCTGGGGCATGGTTTGGTGCTCATTGCGGCGGCTTTATTCCTGGGCCGGGCGCGCAATGAAAAAGTGAAACAGGCGGCGGCATTGGTCCTCTATTGCGGAATAAGTTCCGGCCTGTTTGGTTTTCTGGAAGGCAGCTTCTTCGGTTGGGAATTTAAGTCCCTGTGGGGAAAACCCATGGAGAATATCCTGGGAGTTTTCAAGATAAGCGTCCTGTTCGGGGTAGGCCTGATAACCTTGGGGATCATCTTTAATGTGGTTAATTCCCTGAAAGACAGGGATTACGTAAAGGCGCTCCTTGATAAGGCAGGCCTGATCGGCGGCCTGCTTTATTGGGCGGCGCTCGGGCTGGTAAGTAAATCATTCGTGGCCGGCGGCAAAGTTAATCCCGCGTATTTGTACTTGATTTTTGGCGGAATTCTGTTACTATTTTTAAAACCGTTTTTTGAGCTCTTTCACCATAAGAAAAAAGCGAATATCTTTGAGACCTTCATAGAGGGGATGGTGGATCTCCTTGAGATGGGCATGGGGTATTTGGCGAATACCGTTTCTTTTATCCGTATCGCGGCTTTTTCCCTGGCCCACGCCGGCTTGTTCATGGCTATCTTTGAACTGGCGAAAGTGGTTAAAGGCGTAGGTAACGGGGCGGCTTCCGTGCTGGTTATTCTTTTGGGAAATATCATTGTTATCATTCTTGAAGGGATGGTAGTGGGTATTCAGTCGCTCAGGTTGAACTACTATGAGTTTTTCTCCAAGTTCTTCCTGACCGGCAAGAATGAGTATAAACCGATGTCGTTGTAGTTACGGGTTCGTGTGTTCGTTGGTTTGTGCGTTTGGGGTTGAACGATTTTAACGGTGTGGAATGAAAGGGGGCAGTATGCAAAAAGCAAGAAAATTGTTAGTGCAGGTTTTATTGGTATTGGCTGTCGTAGGCATGACCCAGGCGGTTTTCGCGGAAACGGGAAATCCTCCGGATCCCGCAGTGGCCAGATGGGCATTCCTTGCCGCGTCTCTGGCGGCGGGTTTGAGTTCTCTTGCCGCCGGCATCGCAGTGGCCTATGTGGGAGCCTCAGCCGTGGGAGCAATGGCGGAGAAACCGGAACTGGCGGGAAGGGCATTGATATACGTGGGTTTGGCCGAAGGTATCGCTATCTACGGCTTGATCATCGCTATCATGATCCTGGGGAAAGTATAGGCCGATTGAGATATGAATTTCTTTTGCATAGCGGATAAAGACAGTAGTCTCGGCTTTAAACTTTCCGGGATCGAGACGCGCGAAGCGGTAACTAAACAGGAGGCGCTGGAAGGTTTACGGGTGGCTGTTGCTACCGAAGGCGTCGGAATAATAATCGTTACCAGTAAAATATACGATTTTATTAAGGCGGAGGCTGATGAAATAAGTCACACAAACCAGTTTCCCCTTATCCTGGAAATTCCTTCGCGGGGAGACGCCCGGAAGAGTAAATCCTCGGGAGATCTGTTGAAAGAACTTATCGGGCTCAGTATTTAAACCATGAATAATAAAGACACCCCAAAAAAAGAAACGGAAGTGAACGCCGGAGAAATATGCAGGCGTATCGAAACGGAATCCGACGCACAATCCCGGGATATCTTGTCGCGGGCGAAAAAAGAGGCCGCGCGCATCCTTGAGGAAGCGCGGAACGAAGCGGATAAGAACAAAGCGGTTCTGTTCCGCGAAGCGGACAGGACACTGGCTAAGCTTAAGGAACGGATCGTTTCTTCTCTTAACCTGGAAAAGAAAAAAGTGGTAATGGCGGAGAAGGAGAAGTTCGCGGGGCTGGTTCTGCAGGGAGTCAAAAAAGAAGCGGAATCCTTCCGGGAAAACGGGGAATACCGCGGATTTTTAAAAAAACAGATCGTCTCCGGGATAACCTTGATCGGTGATCCTTCGGTTGAGGTCTATTACTCGTTCCTGGACGAAAGGCTTCTTACCGGCAGTTTCCGCAAAGAAATAGAGGATGCCTGCCGGGATACGATACAAGGCGGCGTTTCCCTGCAGTTCATAAAAGCGGAATTTAAAGATATCGGTATTATCATTCAATCCAAAGACGGGCGCCTGATTTCAGACAGACGATTTCTTTCGTTTCTGAAAACAGCTTATGAAGACGTGTACATGCGGCTCCTGAAGGAGGCAGTTTGAAATGGCCAAGATAGCGGGTAAAGTGTCCAGGGTGGTCGGCCCTCTGGTAGAGGTGGAAGAAGCCGCCTCTTTGCGAATGCTGGACATGGTGGAAGTAGGCGAGCATCACCTGGTGGGAGAGGTGGTCCGGTTGGTCAGGGGAAAAGCGTACCTGCAGGTATACGAAGATACGACTTCCCTCAAAGCGGGCGATTTCGTGTATACGCAGGGGTATCCTTTGTACGTCGAACTGGGCCCGGGGCTTATCGGCAAGATATACGATGGCATACAGCGTCCGTTGGACGTCTTGCGGGAAAAAGAAGGTTGTTTTATAAACAGAGGAGTGCACGTCTCCGCCCTGGATAAGCAGAAGAAATGGCATTTCCGGCCGCTTGTCAAAGAGGGTGATTTTGCCAAGCCGGGCGAAATAGCCGGTGAGGTGCAGGAGACGCCGCTGATAAAACATAAGATCATGATCCCGCCGGGAGCTGAAGGCGGTATACGCTGGATTGCCGGTGAAGGCGATTACACCGTGGAAGAAAAGATCGCAGTTTTGGAAAACGACGAAGGAATACAAAAAGAGATCAGTATGTACCAGAAATGGCCGGTGCGTAAACCGCGTCCCTGCCGGGAAAAACTGGGCATAATCGAACCATTGATAACCGGACAGCGGGTCATCGACACGCTTTTTCCCGTCGGCAAAGGAGGGTGCGTTGCGGTTCCCGGAGGGTTCGGGACCGGCAAGACCGTTATCCAGCATCAGATTGCCAAATGGAGCGACGCGGATATCGTGGTATTTGTGGGGTGCGGCGAGCGCGGCAACGAGATGACCGACGTCTTGCTGACCTTTCCTAAACTCATCGACCCGCGTACCCAGCGGCCGCTTATGGAAAGGACTATTTTCATAGCCAATACCTCGAACATGCCCGTGGCGGCGCGCGAAGCGAGTATTTATACCGGCATCACCATGGCCGAATATTACCGGGATATGGGATATACCGTTGCTTTGATGGCGGATTCCACTTCGCGCTGGGCGGAGGCCCTGCGGGAACTGTCCGGCAGATTGGAAGAAATGCCCCTGGAAGAAGGGTTCCCCGCGTATCTTGCTTCGCGGCTTGCGGAATTTTATGAACGCGCGGGCAGGATAAAAACCCTGGGTGGAGCGGAAGGTTCGATCACGGTTATTTCTTCAGTTTCTCCGCCGGGAGGCGATTTTTCCGAACCGGTCACCGCGCACACGAAAAGATTTATCAGATGTTTCTGGGCGCTGGACCGCGACCTGGCCAACGCCCGCCATTATCCTTCTATCAGCTGGATTGAAAGTTATTCGGAATACCTTGATGATATAAAGGAATGGTGGCATAGAGAGATAAATGAGGAATGGCTGTCGTTGCGCTACGCGATTATCGAACTTCTGCAGAAAGAACAGCGTTTACAGCAGGTGGTGAAGCTGGTGGGCATGAGCGTTCTTCCCTCGCGCCAGAGGCTTATTCTGGAAACCTGCACGATCTTCAAAAACGCTTTTTTACAGCAGTTCGCCTTTGACAAAGTCGATACTTTTTCTTCGCCGCGCAAACAATTTCTCATGCTGAAAGTTATTATTACTTTTTACCGCAAGGGTGAGATCCTGATAAAGAAAGGTATCGGTATTCCCGAGCTCAAAGCATTGCCTGAATACCAGGATATCCTGCGTATGCGAATGAAATATACCGAGAATGAACTTGATAAACTGGAGGCACTGGTCAAGCAAGTGGAATCGTCTTTAGACGGCCTGGATTATTAAAGGATAAATTATATGAACAAGGAGATTTTCAGGTGAAAGATTATGCATTGCGTGAATATGTAGGGTTGGATGAGGTAGTGGGGCCGATTTTTGTCATTCGTAACATCCATAATATCGGCTACAATGAGCTGGTAGAATTGGTCGACGAAGACGGCAATATCAGGTTAGGCATCACCCTGGAAGTGGGAAAAGGGTATGCGGTGGTCGAGGTCTTTAAGGGGACCAGCGGCCTCTCTTTTAAGAACTGCCAGGTGCGTTTCAAGGAGAAACCCCTGCTTATCGGGGTATCCGAGGATCTCCTGGGCAGGGTTTTTGACGGCCTCGGCAGCCCGCTGGACGGCATGCCCAAACCGTTTTATGATGAACAAGTGGACGTGAACGGCAGGGCTATCAATCCTACATCCAGAGATTATCCCAAGAATATCATTGAGACCGGGATTTCTTCCATAGATGTTATGAACACCCTCGTCCGGGGGCAGAAACTGCCTATTTTTTCCGGCAGCGGTTTGCCGCATGACCTCATCGGTACGCAGATCGCCCGGCAGGCGCAGGTTAAAGGAGAAGGATTTTGCGTCGTTTTCGTTGCTATGGGCGTCAAATACGACACCGCGCGCTATTTTATCCGCAGTTTCGAGGAATCGGGCGTTTTAGAAAGAGTTTGCATGTTCCTGAGCCTGGCAGACAGCCCGTCCATCGAGCGCCTGCTTACCCCGCGCCTGGCCTTAAGCTGCGCGGAATTCCTCGCGTTTAAAAAGAATAAGCACGTCCTGGTGATCATGTCCGACATGTCCAATTATTGCGAGGCATTGCGTGAAGTTTCCACTCTCCGGGGAGAAATACCCGCGCGCAAGGGATATCCGGGATATTTGTACAGCGACCTTGCCAGTTTGTATGAACGGGCGGGAATGTTGAAAGACGTGAATGGTTCGATCACCCAGCTTCCTATTTTGACCATGCCGAACGACGATATCACTCATCCAATCCCCGATCTGACGGGGTATATCACCGAAGGGCAGATCGTTCTGGAGCGGGAGATGTTCGGCCGGGGAATCTATCCGCCGATCGCGGGACTTCCGTCTTTGTCGCGTTTGATGAAAGATAATATCGGCGAAGGGATGACACGGGCCGACCATCCGGCTCTGGCCTCCCAGCTTTTTGCCTGTTACGCAAAAGTGAAGGATACTCGTTCGCTCGCCGCCATCATCGGAGAAGAAGAATTGACCCCCTTAGACCATCTCTACCTGAAATTCGGAGAGGAATTCGAACGGAAATTCCTCGCCCAGGGATATTACGAGCGCCGCTCCCTCGATGAGGGGCTTGATCTGGGGTGGGAGGCCCTTTCCCTGCTTCCTAAAGACGAATTGACCAGGGTCAAAGAAGAATATCTCAATAAATTCTATAAACCCAGGCAATGAAAATAAATATAGCCGCTACCAAGACCAACCTGCTGAACGTCAAGAAATCGCTCGAGATCACCCGGGAAGGATATGAGCTCCTGGATCAGAAACGCAAGATACTCATGAGCGAATTATCCGCCATTATGCATATGGCGGACCAGCTGCAGGCGGAGTTTGAAACGGCGCTTCAAAAGGGATATTCCCTGCTGGACAAGGCGGTGGTTGCTGCCGGGAGAAGAAAACTGGAAGAGATCTCTTTTTCCATGGACATAAAAAATGACATTTCTCTTTCACAAAGGAAGATCATGGGCGTGGATATTCCCGTGGTGAGCCTGGTGACGCTCGACCATCCCCCGTACTATAGTCCGTACGACGTGAGCCTTTCCGTGGAGGAAGTCCGGCTGAAATTCAAGGAGATTGTCCATTTGCTGGCGCAGGTCGCCGAAAAAAGAGTCGCTTTATGGCGTATCGCCAGGGAATTGCAGAAAACAGTCCGGAAAGTCAACGCCCTGGAAAAAGTTTATTTGCCGTATTACCGGAATGCGTTTAAATACATCAGCGAACGGCTGGATGAAGAATCGCGGGAAGCGTTTTCCATGCTTAAATTAATCAAAGAACGGATGCAGCAGCAGGAGGTCGTTCATGAATAATATCGTTGTTGCCGTCGCAGGCACGGCGGCGTCTCTGGCTACGGCGAAATACGCGATTTATCTCGCCAAGATCCTGAGCGTCAGGTTAACCGGCGTATACGTGGTTGATGAAAAGACGTTGAAAGAACTGCTGAAGAGCAGGATTTTCGTGGAGGTGGAGGCAATCCAGTATGAGCAGGATCTACGCGAGCAGGGAGAACTTTTTCTTGCCCGTTTCAAGAAAATGGCGGAAAGCAAGGGCGTGGAATGCGCTGTTACCATGCTTGAAGGTGTCGTTCATGAGGAAATGATCAAAAAAACGGTTGAAGTTGGGGCTGACCTGTTGGTCATGGGACAGCCGAAGGAGCGTTTGTCGAGAGTGGACGTGTATTACGACGAAGGAGAGAAGATCCTGCGTGAAGCCCCGTGTCCTGTGGTGCTGGTGAGGGATACCGAACGGGTTGAACAGCTTTTTAAGGAGATATAAGATGATATTTAATTATCTGCGTAAGGAGCATTGCATTTTAGATTTGAAATCAGACACTAAAGAGGGGGCGATCAAAGAGATCGCCCGCTGCCTTTCGCAGTTCGGGGAGGAAGTGGCGGATAAGGATATATTTGTGGCCGATATACTCAAAAGGGAAAAACTCGGTTCGACCGGTATCGGGTTTCACCTGGCTATACCCCACGCGCGCACCAAAGCGGTCAAAGGTTTTGTGATCGGCGTGGGACGGTCGAAAAAAGGCATTGATTTTGACGCTCTGGATAAAGAAAAAGTGAACCTTATTTTTCTCATGGGCGCGAATCCCAAAGATTTGACCCAGTATTTGCGCATGCTCGCCCAGCTTTCCCGGTTTATCATGGATAAATCTTTTAGAAAGAAGATCATGGAAGCAGGGACTCCCGAAGAGGTCATTCGGGCATTTCAACGTTCCGGGGATATTTTCAATTCCGTGAAATAAATGGCCAATCCTTTAAACACCTTGAGAGTTGAAGGCGGGCGTTCTCCGTTACCGAAGGCAAAGCTTAGAAGTCCGGGCCTTGATTGCGCAGGCGATGGTGCCGCGGTAAACGAGCGTACATTCATGGAAGAGTCTGTGCGCGGAAGCGAGCGCAGGTACGAGGCTATTTTTGAGAACACCGGAGCGGCTACCGTTATCATAGAAGCAGACACCATGTTATCGCTGGTCAACCGCGAGTTCGAAAAGATATCCGGCTATCCCAAGGAAGAACTGGAAGGCAGGAAGAGCTGGCTGGATTTTGTGGCCGATAAAAACGACGCGGAAAGAATGAAAGAATTCCATCGCCGGCGCAGGGTTAATTCCAGCTTTGCCCCGAATTCATACGAATTTAAATTTATCGACCGGGAAGGGATGCTCAAAGATATCTTTCTTACCGTCGATATGATCCCGGGGACTAAAAAAAGCGTGGCATCCCTGGTTGATGTCACCAAACTCAGGAACGCCGAGCGTGAACTTGAAATAGTAAATCAAAAACTCACCCTTTCCAATAAGAAATTCAAACAACTTGCCTTGCGTGATCCGCATACCGGATTGTTCAATCACCGTTATTTAAGCGAGATCATCGAAGCCGAATTTTACCGCGCCAAACGCCATGCGCATCCGTTGTCCGCGGTGATGCTCGATATCGACTTTTTCAAATCCATAAACGACGTGTACGGGCATCAATTCGGGGATATGGTGCTCTTGCAGCTGGCCAAACAGCTCAAACGGATGGTCCGTCCGTATGATATCGTTATCAGGGCCGGGGGGGAGGAGTTCGTGATCATTTCTCCGGGGACGGCCCGGGATAAAGCGCTTATTCTCGCGCACCGGATCCTGGATGCCGTGAACCTGTATAACTTCGGCAACAAGAAACACGTGGTAAAGCTTAAGATGAGCGTTTCGGTGGCTTCATATCCGGAAGATAAAATAATAAGCGGCATGGACCTGATCCGGGTGTCCGGTTTAGTATTGAATAAAGCCAAGGAATTCGGGGGTAATCGCGTATATACCCCCCTGGATGTTATCGGGAAAAAAGCCGTCCTCGTGAGCGGTAAGTTTAAAAAAGCCGATGTGCAGGTATTAAAGAGCAAAATAGCCAGGATCAGCAAACGGGCCAACCAGAATTCCGTAGAAGCGGTCTTTGCTTTTTCCAAGACCATAGAATTGAAAGATCATTATACCGGTGAGCACGCGGAACATACTGTTTATTACGCCACTTCCATAGCCACCGCCATCGGACTGCCGGAAGAGCAGGTTGAATGTCTGCGCAAAGCCGCCATCCTGCACGATCTGGGTAAAATCGGTATCAGCGAAAAGATCCTGCACAAGAAATCGAAACTTTCAGTCAAAGAGTTTTCGGAGATCAAAAAGCATCCTTTGATCGGGGTTGATATTATCCGGCCCATTCAGTTCCTTCAGGATATCATCCCTTTAGTTTTGTATCACCACGAACGGTGGGACGGCAAAGGATATCCCGCGGGATTGAAAGAAGAAGAGATCCCTATCGGAGCGCGTATCGTGGCCCTTGCCGATGTCTATCAAGCATTGACCTCCGATCGTCCGTACCGCAAAGCCTATACCCAACAGCGGGCGGTCAAGATCCTGAGAGAAGAGTCGGGCACGCATTTCGACCCGCACCTGGTGGAGGTCTTTGTACGGTTGTTGGAGAAAGAAAGAAAGTAGTTCCCAAAAAAAGGGGACGGTTCTATTTTTTAAACTCTCGGTCGAGAACAAAAAAAAATAGAACCGTCCCCTTTTTTTTTGTCTTTACCCTATACCCTATAGAGTACTGCCTATTTCAGAGACGGGAATCGCTTTAATTCCGGGGAGGATGCTGTGGAATTCTTGGTTTGCTCCATGCGGCGGATTAAGGTGGACGATGTATTTTTCAAGCTTAAACCGGGATACAGCACGCGCCAATTTCTGTAATGGCGCGCCCATATCCGGCTTTACCGAACGGGCCGCTTTGGCTTCAAGAGCCAGAAGCCTTCCATTTCCGGCGGGAACCAAAAAATCAACCTCTAATCCTTGCTGGTCGCGAAAATAATATAGTTCCCTGCGTTTGCCGTTATTCAACTGATGTTTGATAATTTCAGAAGCAACGAATCCTTCAAATATCTGCCCCAAAAAAGTAGATTTCCGCAAATCCGCTTCAATCCCTACTCCTAAAAGATACGCGGCCAGCCCTGAATCAGCAAAATAAATCTTAGGCGATTTAATAAGCCGTTTTCCGAAATTCTCATAGAAAGGCGGCACAACGATAATCTGTCCCGTAATTTCAAGGATGTTGATCCACTCGCTTAAAGTCGGAACTGATACTCCTAAAGGCGAGGCAATATCGGTTTTATTGAGGACGGAACCGCTGCGGCTTGCAAGAATAGAAAGGAACCTCCGGAATGTCGAAAGATTTTTAATAGCGCTTATGCCGCGCACATCGCGCTCAAGATACGTCTGAATGTAAGAACGAAACCATATCGCGGCTGAATTCGGTTTTGCAAGTACCTCGGGAAATCCTCCCCGCGACATGGTAACCGTATGGTTTTCTTCATAAGAGAACGGCAGTAATTGAAACACCGCCACCCTGCCTGCCATAGACTCAGAAACGCCCCTCATAAGCGGAGCTTCTTGCGATCCTGTGAAATACCACTGCCCAAATTTCCGGGGATACTGATCCATACGCGTGCGCACGTAGTTAAGCAGCTCCGGGACATTCTGTATCTCGTCCAAAATGACCGGTGGGCGGATCTCTTCAACGAAAGAACGCGCATCAGCCTTTACCCGGTCAATAAGATCGGGATCCTCAAGAAGATAATACGACGCTTTAGGAAAAAGCTTTTTAAGGAGCATAGTCTTGCCTGCCCTGCGCGGGCCGGTTACCAAAAGCGCCGGAAACGCGCGGGATGCACGCAAAAGCTTATTTTCTATCAAACGCACGATGTATCGCATATATGAGTATTATAAACCGGTACTTTAAAAAACTCAACATATATTTTTAGTGAAGCTTCCCTGTTCGGAAAAAAGGGGACGGTTCTATTTTTTTTGTTCTCGACCGAGAGTTTAAAAAATAGAACCGTCCCCTTTTTTTCAAAAATATAACCGTCCAACCGTCCCCTTTTTTTCTCTTGGGGTTTTGGGGGGTTGGGGGTATAATTATAGATTAATATATGGATAGAATTAAAGGGGTTCTCTATAATTTGGCTACCGATACCTATAATGGGTTTTTCCCATCCATAGCTAAGGTTTTCTTGTGGGTGGCTGCCTGCGGGTATGGCTTAGTAGTTAGATGTTTGGCCCGGTACTGTGCTTTAAGCGCTATCCGCCTGCCGTGCAAGGTCATCAGCGTGGGCAATATTACTCTGGGAGGGACGGGAAAAACTACCCTGGTTGAGTTCATAGCAGGATCCTTAAGGCAACAGGGTCATAAGGTTGCGGTCTTGACCCGGGGGTATAGAAGAGTTGATAGTTCACAGTTGACAGTGGACAGTAAAAGCAAAGTCAAAGGCAAGAACAAAGAGAAGTCAATAAGTTATGAGGCTATGGGAGATGAACCGGCTATGCTGCACATAAATCTTAAGGATGTGCCGGTCATCGTTGATTCTGATCGCGCGCGGGGCGCCCGGGTGGCGATCTCGGAATACGGCGTGGATACGGTTATCCTGGATGACGGATTCCAGCAGTGGAAACTGAAGAAGGACTTGGAGATTGTGGCTATAGACGCCGGTTCTGCGTTCGGAAACCGGCAGGTGATTCCCCGGGGGATATTGCGTGAACCGCTTACCGCGTTGAAGCGAGCGGATGTGTTTGTAATAACCAAAACAAACCTGAATCCCGGCGCAGGAGCGATATCCGGTTTTTTAAAAAATTTTAACCCCGGAGCGCCGGTGTTTGAGGCGGAACATGTCCCGCTTGGTTATTACTCTCCGGAACGCCCCGGTTTCCTGGCCGGTATAGATGGGTTGAAAGGGAAAAAGGCGGTGCTTGTTTCCGGCATCGGTGATCCGGTTTCTTTCGAGAAGATCATTGCGCAGTCCGGCGTGAATATCGGGCAGGTGTTTGTTTTTCCCGACCATCATCCGTATACGGAAAAGGACGTGGAACGTATTTTTCGGGAATGCCGGGAGCGTGCTGTTGATACGGTCATCACTACCGAAAAAGATTGTGCCCGATTTGTCCCGGTCTTGGGGCCAAAACCGAAAAACCTACAGGTGTGGATTGTAAAGATCGCTTTACGGCTGAAAAACGATGAACAAGGATTTTGTACTCGATTACGCGGGGTATATTCTGCTTAAAGGATTCGGGCCTTTGGTACGCGCTTTGCCCCGGGGAATAGCGTATCAGTCGGCCGCTATCTTGGGGATGGCGGCGTATTACCTGGATCGTAAACACCGAAGCGTGGTATACACGAATCTTAAAACCGCCTTCAGCGGCCGTTGGACTCCCGCGGAAACGCGGCGCCAGGTTAAAAAATGGTACCGTTGTTTTTCGCAGATTTTCCTCGAGATGTTTTTTATCCCGGTCATTGATAAGGATTATATCCGGAAATATTTTGAATTCAGTGGTTTTGAACACATCGGGGAGGCGTTTAAGAGGGGAAACGGGGTTATATTCATGGGAGTGCATGCCGGCAGTTGGGAGCTTGCCAATGTGGTGTGTTCGAATCTGGGGTTCCCGTTCACGGTTTTAATCAAGAACCAGCGGCTTCCCCGTTTGAACCGTTTGCTCAATTCATACCGTACCGATCAAAACACCCGCGTGATCGGTAAAGGATTTCAACTGCGCGAAGTGGTGGGAGTGCTTAAATGCAATACTTCCCTGGGAATAACCGTTGATCAGGGAGGGCGGGAAGGTACGCGGGTAGAGTTTTTTGGGAAAGACGCCTCTATGGCTTCAGGCGCAGTACGATTGGGATTGCGGTTTGGCGCAGCGCTTATCCCTGTTTTTCTTACCCGGAAGGAAGGTCCGTATAAAAAAATTATTGTAAATCCTCCGCTCGGCCTTGAAAAGACGGGAGACCCTGAGAAGGATATCCGGGTTAATCTGCAGCGGCTTATATCTGTTTTTGAAAAGTATATCGCCGTGTGTCCCTCTGAATACCTGTGGTCTTACAAGGTATGGAAATATTCGAATACCAGGAATATCCTCGTCCTGAATGACGGTAAAGCCGGCCACTTGAGGCAGTCGGAGGCCTTGGCGGCAACCGTACAGGAATATTTAAAAGGGGACGGCATAACTTCTTCCTGCACTACCGTTGAAGTGAATTTCAGAAAGAGGAAATGGAAGCGCGTGACCATGGCTTTGTGTTCACGGTTTGCCGGAAAATATTCCTGCCAGGGGTGCCTGCGGTGCGCGCAGTCATCCCTTTCTAAGGAGACCTACGAAGCGCTTATCCGCCTTAAACCGGATATCGTTATTTCGTGCGGATCCGCGCTTGCCCCGGTTAACCGTGTTTTCTCCAAAGAGAATTCCGGTTTTTCCATGGTGATCATGCGGCCGTCATTTTTTAGGCTCGCGGATTTTAATTTAGTGGTGGCTCCCCGGCATGACCGGCTTGCCCCTCGTAAAAACGTCATTGTCACCGATGGAGCATTGAACGTGATCGATGAGTCCTCTGTCCGGGCACAAGCGTGTTTACTGGATGCTCAGGTGCGTATCTCGCGTCAGCCGGTGATCGGCCTGCTTATCGGAGGAGATGCCAAGGATTTTCGGTTGAGCGGGACAATGGCCGCCGAAGTGGTACGGGAGATCAAAAAAGCCGTTGAAACGCTCAACGGCGAACTCTTAGTCACTACTTCACGCCGGACGTCCCCCGCCGTAGAGGAATTGGTGAAGCGGGAGCTCGCCGGGTATCAGCGCTGCCGGTTTCTGGTCATTGCCAATGAAAAAAATTTCCCCTGGGCTATAGGGGGGATCGCGGGCAGAAGCGATATCCTGGTTATTTCTCCCGAGAGTATCTCTATGATCTCGGAGGCGGCAAGCAGCGGAAAACACACCGTTGTATTTAACGCGCCGGGATTAGGCAGGCGTCACCGGAGATTCTTGGAGAACCTCAGGGAAAAAGAATACATTGCGTTGTCCGATCCCGCCGCAATCGGCGGCACCCTCACGGGCCTCTGGCGGAATAAACCGCCGGTAAATGTCCTGAACGACCGGGCAGTAGTAAGAGAGGCATTACAGAGAATTCTATAACTGAGGATATGACCATTCTGCTATGAATATACTGCAAATACTTCCAGAACTGAACGTGGGCGGTGTCGAGACCGGGACTGTTGATCTTGCCAAATACCTGGTACGGCTCGGGCATAAATCCGTTGTTGTATCAGCCGGAGGGCCATTGGTGAAAGATCTTCAGGAGTGCGGCGCGATCCACTACCAGCTTCCGGTGCACAGGAAATCCCTTATCACCGGCGTAAAAATGGTCTTTAAACTGGCGGAGATTATCCGGAAAGAGGAGATCGATATTGTCCACGCCCGCTCGCGCGTTCCGGCCTGGATCGCGTATTTCGCCTCTCGGAAGGCCGGGAAAGTTTTTATCACCACCTGCCACGGGTATTACAGCGCCGGTTTTTTAAGTTCGGTCATGGGATGGGGGAGGAGAGTTATCGTGCCCAGCAATGTGATCGCCCTGCACATGATCAATGATTTCGGCGTGCCGCATGAACGTATCAGGCTCATTTCGCGCAGCGTCGACCTTGAAAAGTTCGAATATGCCTTTCCTGAACGGAACGGGAAAAAGGAGTTTACCGTCGGGATCATCGGCCGGCTGACTTCCCTGAAGGGGCATATTTATTTCATAAAAGCGATGGCCAAAGCCGCCCGCGTTATCCCTTCGTTGAAAGTACTTATTGTGGGGGACGCACCCGTTTCCAAAGGGGCGTATAAGGAACAGCTGCAGATCCTGGTCAGGCGGCTGGGGCTGTGGAACAATATCGAATTTCTCGGTTCTCAGAAAGATATTCCCGGTATCCTGAAAAATCTTGATGTTCTGGTTCTTTCTACCATTACGCATGAGGCGTTCGGAAGGGTGATCATCGAAGCGCAGGCGGCAGGCGTGCCGGTAGTAGCCACGTCTGTGGGAGGGGTGGTGGATATTATAGATGACAATAAGACCGGATTGCTGGTACCGCCGGCTGATTCCGGGGCCATCGCTGAAGCGGTGCTCAGGATACACAAAGACGAACGGCTCGCCCGTACCCTTTCCGAGAACGCGTACGCGAAAGTGAAAGAGAAATATACTCTGGAACGGATGGCGAAAAACACCCTGGCGGTTTATAAGGATGCTTTAATGAACGCCAAGATATTGATTATCAAGTTGAGTTCCCTGGGAGACGTTATCCTTTCCACGCCGGCTATAAAAGCGATACGGGATAAATTCAAGAAAAACGGCGGCCCGGACACCAAGCATTATACGATAAGTTTTCTGGTCGGCAAAGAATCAAAAGACGTCCTCCTGGCTTGTCCCTATATCGATGAATTACTGGTATATGACTACAAGAATAGGCATAAGGGGTGGGGCGGATTTTTGAACATCGTTGGGCATTTGAGAAAACGGAATTTTGATATAGTCATAGACTTGCAGAACAACCGCAGGAGCCATATCCTTTCCTTTCTTACCCGCGCGCTGGACCGTTACGGATACCGTAACAAAAAATTCTCTTTTTTGCTCAACCACGCGGCCGAAGAAAACGGCGTTCCCCTGGATCCGGTAACCCATCAATTCAGGATACTGAAACTGCTGGGCATAGAATTGCGGGACCCTTATCCCGAAGTGTGGCCGAGCGGCAGCGATGAAAAATATGTGGATGATTTATTGCGCCGGGAATGGCTTAGTCCGGCGCAGAAGATCGTGGGGATCAATATAAGCGCGAGTTCCCGCTGGCAGAGCAAAGTCTGGCCGATGGAGAATCTTATCGCGCTCTGCGGAGAATTATCCCGGAATGATATGCGCATCGTGGTTACCGGCACCGAAGCCGACCTCCCCGGCGCCCAGATGATTTTACAGCGGATCCAGAACAGCAAAGTAATCAACGCCTGCGGCCGGACATCGATCAACCAGCTTGTCTGTCTCATCAAAAAATGCAGCGTGTATATATCCGGAGATTCCGCTCCTTTGCATATAGCTGCCGGAGTAAAAGTTCCGTTTGTGGCTTTATTCGGCCCTACCGATTACCGGAGGCATCTTCCGTCCGCCGAGAAATTCATCCTGCTTAGAAAAGAGGTCCCCTGCGGCCCCTGTTATAAATCGAGCTGCACCGACATGAAATGCATGAAGCAGATAACCCCGGAAGAAGTCCTGGAGGCGGTCGAGAAGCTATTAAACGATTAGTACGTAAATTGTTAGACGAGTGCATAGCAAGAGGCTAATGTCTAATTTCTAAATCATAATGCCTAATGAATCTCTAATGTAAAAAAATTACTAATTCGGACATTAGGAATTAATTAGACATTAAAGCTTAGACATTAGGATTTTAACATATGTACTATGTACCTGTTTTTTATTATGAACATTCTCTTCCTCACCACTCACCTTAATATCGGCGGGATTTCCAGCTACATCCTTTCTCTATCCGCCGGTTTGCGCAAACGCGGACATTCGTTATTCGTTGCGTCCAGCGGAGGAGAGTTGGAGGGATCCTTGCAGGCAGAGGGAGTTATCTGCCTGCGTATCCCCATCAACACAAAATCGGAGATCAACCTTCCCAAGTTAATACGGAGCTGCCGTATCCTGCGGCCGTTCATCGCGGAACATACGATCGGTTTGCTTCATTCCCACACCCGGGTGACTCAGGTGTTGGGCTGCCTGGCCGGCCGTTACTCGCGTATTCCGCATGTCTCCACCTGCCATGGATTTTTCAAGAATAGGCTTTCCCGCCGAATGTTCCCGTGTTGGGGGGAACGGGTAATTGCCGTCAGCGGATCGGTACAAGAGCACCTGGCGCATGATTTCTGCCTGGACGTAAAGATGATACGGCTGGTGTATAACGGGATTGACGCGGATAGGTTCGCGCCTTGCGCGGCCCTGTCCCCCGAAAAGAAAACGGAGAAAAAAAAGGCCGCCGGTTTACCTGAAAGCCCGGTAGTGGGTATCGTTGCCAGGCTTTCCGATGTGAAAGGCCACCGTTTTCTCATTGAGGCGATGAGTATAGCCGTAAAAAAAATACCCGCGGCGCATTTATTGATCGTGGGGGATGGAAAGATGAGGGCTGATTTGAAATCCCTCGTTGCGTCTCTGGGCATACAAAAGAACGTTTCTTTTGTTCCTTCGGTACAGGATACGGTTACCTTGCTTTCGTGTATGGATGTGTTCGTCATGCCTTCTTTAAAAGAAGGCTTGGGTTTGAGCCTTATGGAGGCTATGGCCTGCGGTCTTCCGGTGATCGGCTCGGATATCGGCGGAATACGGAATTTGATCCGGGACCATGAGAACGGTCTGCTGGTTAATCCCGAAGACAGCCATGCGTTATCCGAAGCTATTCTTGTATTGCTGGCAGACAAGGTTAAAGCCGCACTGCTTGGAAAGAACGCGAAAGATTTTATCAACCGCGAATTCTCCCTTGAGAAAATGGCGGAACAGACGGAAGCGGTGTATAGGGAAGTGTATAGGGAGATTTAGTTCGTAAGTGCATGGGTGCATAAGTGCATAAGATGTAGTTAATTTTAACCTATGCACATATGAACTTATGCACTAACATTCTATTAACCAATGTCCAAAAGAATTCTCATCTTTAACGTCAACTGGATCGGCGATGCCCTGTTCTCCACCGCCGTCATCCGCAACATCCGGTATACCTTCCCCGACGCGTATATTGCCTGCGTTATCCCGCCGCGCTGTTCCGCCGTGCTTGAGGGGAATCCCTATTTGAACGAGGTTATACTGTTTAACGAGAAGGGGGAGCATTACGGTCCCTGGGGGTTCTGGAAGTTTACCTCTGCGCTCAGGAATAGGAAATTCGATACCGTCTACTTACTGCATCGTTCTTTTACCCGCGCGCTCATCTGCGGCTTTGCCGGTATCAAGGAGCGGATCGGCCATCATACCGGAAAACGGGGATTCCTGCTGACCCGGAAATTTATTCCTCCCGCCGTCGATTCGGTGCACCGCATAGATTATTACCTGGATGTGATCAAACAAGCCGGGCTGGAAGTGAAAGACCGGCACCTGGATTTCCTGGTCTCCGAGCGGGATATGAACGCGGCGGATGAATTCCTGAAAAAACAATCGTTGAACCGTGATGATTTTCTGGTCGGGCTTAATCCCGGCGGCAACTGGATGCCGAAACGCTGGCCCAAAGAGTCGTTCGCGGAATTAGCGGACCGGCTTGCGGATGAGTTCAAGGCAAAGGTCTTGATAACCGGCGGCGACAAGGATATGCCATTAGCCCGGGAGATTACGTCTTTAACCAAACATAAACCGGCCATTGCCTGCGGACAATTGAATCTGAAACAGTTCGCCGGGGTGGTCAGAAGGCTGGATGTTTTCATTACCGCGGACAGCGGGCCCCTGCATATCGCCAATGCCGCGGGCGCGAAACGCATCATCGGGTTGTTCGGGCCGACCAGTCCGGCGCTTACGGGGCCGTATCCGGATAAGAATGTGACTGTCCTGTCGAAAAATGCGGGGTGTAAGATTCCGTGTTATAAAGTGGATTGCGCGGATAACCGGTGCATGAAGGCGATTACGGTTGAAGATGTGATGGAAGTGGTGAAGGTTCATTCTCGGAGGAATAAAACTTGAGAACACGACCCGAGGCAAAATTACGGTATTCCCCCGCTCAGAAAGATTTTTCCATGATTTCCTTCGAAAATCATGTACCGCAAAATTTATCCCGCGTTTCCGGCGGCTGCGGAACTCGCGTTTTTGTCCCTAGTCAAAAACGCTCAGACATCCTCGCCGTCCCGGGATCGTCGCACCTGCCTCCGGCAGGCGCTCCCCCGGGATTCTCGGAAACACGTGATAAATTTTGCTAAAATCTTAATTCGCGTGTGAATATCATAATTTTTCCTTCGAGTGATATTTAAGTGGCAGGGAATATATTGTGCTCATGAATCTTACTGATTAAATGGGAAAAAATAAAAACGTATCGAAAATACTTTTTATCACTTTGAGCAATATAGGGGATGTTATTATGACCCTGCCGGCTTTGGATTATTTGATGGGGTGGTTTCCGGGGGCTCGGGTGACTGTTTTGTGCGGAGAGAGGACTAAGGAGATATTTTTAAATAATCCGGCGGTTGAGGAGTGTATCGTG
>JBAZGE010000025.1:0-26079 GCA_041653035.1 Candidatus Omnitrophota bacterium | reverse complement strand
CCTTACCCGCAAAACAGGTCGCCGGCGGCATGGCGGAAGTCATAAAGTACGCGGTGATCAAAGACCCGAAGTTATTTGCTTATCTTGAAAAAAACCTTTCTCGGATACGTGATCTTGACCCCCGGGTCATGGAATTCATTGTCGCCCGCTGCAGCGCCATTAAAGCGGAAATAGTACACCTGGATGAACGGGAAGAAAAAGACATCCGCACTATCCTCAATTTCGGCCACACTCTCGGACACGCCATCGAAACCGCGGGGAAATACCGCGGCTACACGCATGGTGAAGCCGTAGCCCTCGGCATGCTCATTGCCTGCGACATCAGCGCCCATCAAGGCTTAATCTCCCGAGAAACTACCCGGCGGATCGAGACCTTGATCAAAGAGGCAGGGCTTCCGATAAAAATAAACAAAAAGATCCCCATCCAGAACATCATCAAATCCCACCACTACGACAAAAAATTCCAGGGCGCAAAAAACAAATTCGTCCTCATCCGCAAAATCGGAACCCCCCCGATCAAAAAAAACATTCCCCTAAAAACAATCCAAACCGCATTGCTTTCAAAAATATAAATAATTTACCTTTTAAAATCGCTTTTAAAATTACTCATGTTAAAATTACTCATTGACAACTGGATTATATTCCGGTAAAATATAACAACTTAAAGTCCATATCGTCGTTTATTGATTGAAACTATTGCTATTAAACAATTTAAGTGCGGTTTTAGACTGTAAAGGAGACTCCTATGGCAGAATGGATAGGTATCGGAAGAAGAGCAAGACGTTGTTATGGTTTTGATGAGATAGCCCTTGTTCCCGGCGCGCAAACCGTTAATCCCGGAGAAGCGGATGCTTCGCTGGTGATAAACGGAAAGAAATTCAAAATCCCTATTTTAGCGGCGGCTATGGACGGGGTGGTAGACGTGCATTTCGCCATAGAAATGTCAAAACTGGGAGGCATCGCCGTACTCAACCTGGATGGGGTGCAAACCCGGTACGATAATCCGGACACGGTATTGGAAAAAATCGCCAAATCCTCTCCGCAGGAAGCTACCGGGCTTATACAAACGGTTTATACCAAACCCATCAAAGAAAAACTCATTTCCAAAAGGATAATTGAAATAAAAAAACAAAAAGGCACCGTCGCAGTCAGCTGTATTCCCGCGCACGCGGAACGCTTCGCGAAAATCGCGGTCTCCGAAGGCGCCGATATGTTTATTGTGCAATCCACCGTTACCACGGTCAAACACGTTTCCAAAGAATATAAAAGCCTTGACCTGTTCAAATTCTGTAAATCCGTCAGCATTCCGGTAATACTCGGGAACTGCGTGACCTACGAAACAACCCTGGAGCTCATGGAAACAAATCCCGCGGCGCTTTTGATAGGCGTCGGGCCGGGGGCCGCCTGCACAACCCGCGGAGTCCTGGGTATCGGCGTCCCACAGGTAACCGCGATCGTGGATGCCTCGGCAGCCAGAGATTTTCATTATAAACGCACCGGTAAATACGTGTCCATAATCGCCGACGGCGGCATGAACCGGGGAGGAGACATTTGTAAAGCATTTGCCTGTGGTTCCGACGCGGTCATGATCGGGTCAAGTTTTGCCCGGGCAAAAGAAGCGCCGGGAAGGGGATACCACTGGGGCATGGCTACTTCACATATGAACCTGCCGCGCGGAACCCGTATTTACGTCGGCACAACCGGTACCATAAAAGACATCCTGTTCGGCCCGGCGAAAGTTGATGACGGATCGCAGAATTTAATGGGCGCTTTAAAAACATCCATGGGATCCCTCGGAGCATCGAACCTTCAGGAAATGCACGATGTGGAAATCATAATCGCACCTTCCATACAGACCGAAGGCAAGATATTCCAGATGGACCAGCGTATAGGAATGGGAAAGTAAGTGGAGTCCCCTCGGTCTAAAAACCGGGGATTTTACGAAGGGGATTAACCTGATTTGGAGGTTTTATGGGGAAAGAATTTGTTCTTATTCTGGATTTCGGATCTAATACACTCAGCTTATCGCCAGGAGGATACGGGAAAATAAAGTTTTTTCCAAGATACTGCCGTATAACACTCCGGTGCAGGAGATAACCGCGCTGGCGCCGAAAGGCCTGATCTTTTCCGGAGGACCGGCATCAGTCCTGGATAAAAAAAGCCCCCAGATCAACAAAGATATATTTAAATTGAACATCCCCATCCTGGGCGTCTGTTACGGCATGCAGATTATCGTCAAAACTTTGGGAGGAAAGATAAAACACACCAAAGACCGTGAATACGGAAGGACCGAACTTTTTTTAGATAATAACCAGGATATTTTCAACCATATGCCCGGGAATTTCACTTGCTGGGCGAGTCACGGCGATTATATCACCAAAGTCCCGCAAGGATTCCAGGTCACCGCGCATACCATGAACAGCCCCATCGCGGCCATGGCCAGCCGTTCCCGGAAGATATTCGGCGTGCTTTTTCATCCGGAGGTTACTCATACCGAAAAAGGTAACCAGATCTTAAGCAATTTTCTTTTTAAGATCTGCGGGTGCACCGGACGCTGGACCATGCAGTCTTTCATCAGGGAGAGCGTGGAAAATATCCGAAAGACAGTGGGGCAGAACAAAGTCGTGCTCGGCTTAAGCGGCGGAGTGGATTCATCGGTCACCGCGCTTTTACTGCACCGGGCAATCGGCAAAAATTCGCGCTGTATTTTTATCGACAACGGCTTGTTAAGAAAAGACGAACCGGAACAGATAAAACGGGTCTTCAAGAACATGTACCACCTGAATCTTGGTTACGCCGACCGGAGCAAACGTTTCATAGATAAGCTCAAAGGCGTGGTCGACCCGGAAGTAAAAAGAAAAACTATCGGACATGAATTCATAAATGTATTTGAGGAAGAAGCGGACAAAGTACCGGGAGTGAAATTTCTGGCCCAGGGCACGCTCTATCCCGACGTCATTGAATCAGTTTCTCCCCTCGGTGGCCCCTCAAGCCGCATCAAAAGCCATCATAACGTGGGAGGCCTCCCGGAACATATGAAACTCAAACTTATCGAACCCCTGCGCGATCTTTTTAAGGATGAAGTGCGCCTGATCGCTAAAGAACTGGGGCTCCCGGACACCATCATGTACCGTCAGCCGTTCCCCGGACCGGGATTGGCAATACGCATTATCGGTGAAATCACCAGGGACCGTATCGCCCTTCTGCAGGAAGCCGATGTCAGGGTAATGGAAGAGATCAAAAAACATCACCTGTATAACGAACTCTGGCAGTCATTCGCCATTCTCCTGCCCATAAAAAGCGTGGGGGTAATGGGAGACGAACGAACCTATGAAAATGTGATCGCCCTTCGCTGTGTTACCAGCGTGGACGGCATGACCGCTGACTGGGCGAAAATCCCGCACGATATATTGAACAAGATCTCCAATCGTATCATCAACGAAGTGAAAGGCATCAACCGCGTAGTCTACGACATAACATCCAAACCGCCGGGAACCATCGAATGGGAGTGAAAAAAAGTTAATGTGAAAAGTTAATGCCGGCCCTAACCATCTTTAACTTTTTTCTACCATGCCTCATAGCGAATTTACCCACCTGCATTTACATACCCAATACAGCCTTCTTGACGGCGCCTGTCAGATCTCGCCGCTTTTAAGCCTGGCCGCAAAATACAAGATGGATTCATTGGCCATTACCGACCACGGCAACATGTTCGGAGCGATCCATTTCTACATAGAGGCGCAAAAAGCGGGGATTAAGCCCATTATCGGCTGTGAAACCTACATTGCTCCCAAAAGCAGGCTGGACAAATCATCCGGAATAGGAGATGCCGCATACCATCTGCTCCTCCTGGCTAAAGACGATGAGGGATACCACAACCTCATGAAACTGGTTTCCATCGGCTACCTCGAAGGATTTTATTACCGCCCGCGCATCGATAAAGAGGTATTAGCCCAGCACAGCAAAGGGCTCATCGGCCTGACCGCCTGCCTTAAAGGCGAAATCCCCTCATTATTAACGAAGGGGCTGTACAACGAAGCCTTGAAAAAAACGGATGAATTGCTGAACATTTTCGGCCGCGGGAGCTTCTATCTTGAAATACAGGAGAACGGCATCCCGGAACAGAAAAAAGCCAACGACGGCCTGATCAGGATATCCAAAGAACTCGGCATTCCACTGGCAGCCACCAACGACGTGCATTATCTGACAAAGGAACACGCGCGGGCCCATGAAGCGCTCCTGTGTATCCAGACCCAGACTACCCTGGATGATCCCGATCGCATGCGCCTTCAAACCGACGAATTCTATTTCAAATCGCCGGAGGAAATGAAAAAAATGTTCGCGGATATACCCGGAGCTATCGCCAATACCAGGGAGATCGCCGAACGTTGTAACCTCGAACTTGATTTTAAAAAAATACATCTTCCCAAATATGAACCTCCCGGCGAAAAGAATAAAGAGGACTATTTACGTGACCTCTGTATAGAAGGAATGAAGAAAAAATATCCCGCCGCAAACAGCGCTACCGGTAACCGCCTTGATTATGAGCTGAATGTCATCAAAGACATGGGATTCACCAGCTATTTTTTGATCGTCTGGGATTTCATCAATTACGCTAAAAACCTGCATATTCCCGTAGGCCCGGGCAGAGGCTCGGCTGCCGGCAGTATCGTCAGCTACCTGTTGGATATAACCGATATCGACCCCCTGCGATACAACCTGCTTTTTGAACGCTTCCTGAACCCGGAACGGCTGAGCATGCCGGATATCGACATCGATTTCTGCTACGAACGCCGGCAGGAAGTCATTGATTACGTCACCAAGAAATACGGACAATCCAACGTCGCCCAAATCATCACCTTCGGAACCATGCAGGCGCGCGGGGTGGTGCGGGACGTAGGCAGGGTAATGGGCATAAGTTATGCCGATGTGGACCGCATAGCAAAAATGATCCCCCCCGATCCGAACATGACCTTGAAAGACGCGCTGAAGAGCGAGCCGGAACTGAATAAACTTTACACCACCGATCCACAAATAAAAGGCCTGATCGATACCGCTCTCTCCCTGGAAGGACTGAACCGCCATGCCTCCGTGCACGCCGCCGGGGTGGTCATCGGGGATAAACCGCTGAACAACTACAGCCCGCTTTTCACGACTCAGGAAGACCAGATTACTACCGGCTACGATATGTCATGTCTCGAGAAAATAGGCCTGCTGAAAGTGGATTTCCTGGGATTACGCACTCTGACCGTGATCGATCAAGCCGTCAAGCTTATACAATTGAACCGCAGCCAGACCGTGGAACCGAAACTGTTTTCGCTGGAAGACCCAAAAACATATCAACTGCTTTGCAATGCGCAGACCATGGGCATATTCCAGTTGGAAAGTTCGGGCATGCGCGATTTATTGCGAAAAATGCAGCCGGCATGTTTCGAAGACCTGATCGCGCTACTGGCGCTCTACCGGCCCGGCCCCATGGGTTCCGGGATGCTCGACGATTTCATAGCGCGGAAAAAAAACAACAATCTCATCCGCTACGACCATAAAAAACTCGAGCCTATCCTTAAAGACACTTACGGGATCATGGTATTCCAGGAACAAATCATGCAGATCGCTTCGGCACTGGGCGGTTTTTCACTGTCCCAGGCGGATCTCCTGCGGCGGGCCATGGGTAAAAAGATACCCGAGGTCATGGAAAAACAGCGCACTAATTTCATCAAAGGCTGTATACATAACGGCATCAAAGAATCCATAGCCGGCAAGATATTCGACCAGATAGAATATTTTTCCGGGTACGGGTTTAACCGCAGCCACAGCGCCGCCTACGCGCTGATATCATTCCGCACCGCGTATTTAAAAGCCAATTTTCCGGTGGAATTCATGTGCGCCCTGCTCACTTCGGAACGCGACAACACCGACAAGATCGTCGAATACGTCAACGAGTCCGAACACATGGGCACGGAGATCCTGCCGCCGGACATTAACGAAAGCGACGCCCTGTTCAAAGTTGTGGACGGGAAGAACATCAGGTTCGGGCTCCTGGCGGTCAAAAACGTAGGAAAAGGGGCGGTTGAATCCATCGTGGAATCCCGCAAAGCCTCCGGCAGATACAAATCCCTGGAAGACCTCTGCCAGCGCATCGACCTGCGCCTGGCAAACCGGAAAGTATTGGAAAGCCTGATAAAATGCGGCGCCCTGGACACATTCGCCCACAACCGGGCGCAGATGTTCGCGTCGCTCGAACATATACTTGAATACAGCTCTAAAGCCCAGCGCGAACGTTCCAGCGGGCAGATATCCTTCTTCGACGCGCCGCAGGAGGGGGGCAACGGTTTCACTCCGGTCGCCCAAAACACCATCGATATCAAGGAATGGCCGGAGCCCCAGCTTTTGTCCTTTGAAAAAGAAATGCTCGGTTTCTACATCAGCGGCCACCCGCTGGCGCGGTATGCCCGGCAGTTAAAACGCTTCACTTCCTCCCAGATAGACGGTTTACCCCTGCAGAAAGACCAGGATTCGGTCAAAATCATCGGCATGATCACCAAGATAAAGCATACTGTAACTCGGGCAAAACAAGAGAAGATGGCCATTTTAAAACTGGAGGATTTAAAAGCTATCGTAGAAGTCCTGGTTTTCCCAAGAACATTTCAAAAAGTATCCCGGTATCTCCAGCCAAACTCGGTCGTGATGGTAAAAGGAAAAATCAACTTAAAAGAAGAATCGCCTAAGATACTCGCCGATGACCTTTTTCCCATTGACGAAGTGTATAAACTGATCACCAGCCTGAACGTAAACGTTTCCGGCATTCGCGAAAACCTTTTTACCAGCCTGCACGGGCTCCTTTCGGCATCACCGGGAAGCGTCCCGGTATTTCTGCATCTGGACACCCCTTCAAAATCGCGTGTCCAACTCCTGGTCGGCGAAAACCTCTTCGTCACCCCCTCCGAACAACTCATCAACGGCATAGAAGACCTCCTTGGCGAAGAAAAGCTTTCGCTTTCCCTTTAGGCAAGACGTTTCCCTTTTTTTTCCATTTCTTTCGAAGTTGTTAAACCACAACATTTTAGTTGACCTGAAACACATTTTGTGCTATATTCGTTTTGTTATTTCGTAACGTTTTGGCAAGAAAATAGTTACAGAAGAATACAACCAGAAAAGGAGGAGTTTGATGACCAAGAAAGATATTATCATCAAAGTCGCGGACGAAACAAAAATCAAACAAACCGACGTCAAAAGAGTGATCCAAAGAACTTTTGACTGTATGGTGGAAGCTTTAGTAAGAGGCGAAAAGATCGAATTACGCAACTTTGGCGTTTTCAAGATCAAACAGAGAAAAAGCCGCACCGGCAGAAATCCCCGCACCGGCGTCGCGGTCCCGGTACCACCGCGAAAAGTGGTAGTTTTCAAACCAGGACTTGAGATGAAGCAAAAAGTATAGGCTTTAGCCCTCCGTCCTCAAAAAATAAACGCTAACCGTCTATGTTCAAAAAGATCCCGGGCACCAGAGATATTTTGCCGGAGCAGGTTTCTTCCTGGCAGAAAATAGAAGATATCAGCCGCCGTCTGTTTGCTCTCTACAACTACACGGAAATCCGCCCGCCGCTTATCGAAGAAGCAGGCCTTTTCAACCGTTCCTTAGGCGATGCCGCCGAGATCGTCCAGAAACAGATGTTCCTCATACAAAAAGGCGACGACGTGTACGCGCTCCGGCCGGAAGGGACCGCGTCAATAGTACGGGCGTATGTTGAAAATAACCTGGATAAAACCGCCGGATTCGAAAAATTTTTTTACATGGGGCCGATGTTCAGGATGGAGCGGCCGCAAAAAGGCAGGCTCAGGCAATTCCATCATATCGGGTGTGAAGCCATCGGTTCGCGCGACCCCGCGCTGGACGTGGAGGTCATTTCCTTATCCGATACCCTCCTGCGCGCGTTTTCAATCGAGGGATACACCATCGTGCTCAATTCCCTGGGCTGCGCGAACGACCGCAATGAATTCGGCATTTCTTTACAGCAGTCCCTTAAAAGCCACCTTCCCGCGCTCTGCGAGGATTGTAAAATAAGGTTTGAACGCAATATAATGCGCATCCTGGACTGTAAAAATGAAAGCTGTAAGACAATCGTAAAAACATTATCCCTGCAAAACGCTCATTTGTGCAACGGATGCAAGCAGGATTTCGAACAGGTACAGAACGGACTTACCGCTTTAGGCGTGCCGTATGAAGTCTCACCATACCTGGTACGCGGCCTCGATTATTACACCGGCACAGTCTTTGAGATCAAACACCACAACCTCGGCCCCCAGCAAGACGCTTTAGGAGCAGGAGGAAGGTACGATAACCTGGTAAAAGAATTGGGCGGGCCGGAAACCGGAGCCATAGGTTTTGCTTTTGGAATGGAACGGCTGCTGCTGGCGGCGCAGAATCCGCCGGTTCGATCCGCCGAAAAACTCGTGTACATCATTCCCCTGGGAGAAGCGGCGCGCCAACACGGCATCACACTTTTACATAACCTTCGTAAGAATAATATTTTCGCCGATACCGACTATGAGAACCGCTCCCTGAAAGGAGCGATGCGCAGGGCCAACGACCTCAAAGCCGGATTCTGCCTTATTATCGGCGACAATGAACTAAAAAAGAGCACGATCATGTGCAAAAACATGGCCACCGGAGAGCAGAAAGAAGTGCCGGAAACGGAACTGGTAAAATACCTTACTACTTAAAAACGCACCGGGTGCTCAAATCTGCTCCTGATGCAGTTCGAGATAGTGCAGATTCCACACTTTATAAAATAACAGGAGAACTGAACAATGTTACGGACACACACGTGCGGTGAACTGAACAAAGCTGACATCGGCAAAGAGATTACCCTCTGCGGCTGGGTAGGGAAACGCCGCGACCACGGAAAATTGATATTTATCGATATCCGGGACAGGTACGGGATCACCCAGATCGTTTTCATCCCCAAAGAATCCGGACAGGCGCATGTCCTGGCGCAGGAACTGCGCAACGAATTCGTGATCAAGATCAAGGGCAAAGTGAACGGTCGCCCGCAGGGTAACCTCAACGCCAAAATTCCTACCGGAGAGATCGAAGTCATCGTCCTGGAACTGGAGATACTCAACACCAGCCTGACTCCCCAATTTGAGATAGAAGAGGACCTGGACATTGCCGAAGAAACCCGGCTTAAATACCGGTATCTCGACCTGCGCAGGAAAAAAACCGCCGACAATATCATCGCCCGGCATACCCTGTACCGGATCATCCGCACATTCCTGAACAAACTTAATTTTATCGAATTCGAAACTCCCATTTTGACCAAATCCACCCCTGAAGGAGCGCGCGATTACCTGGTGCCTTCGCGCTTAAACCCGGGAGAATTTTACGCCCTGCCGCAGTCTCCCCAATTATTCAAGCAGATATTCATGGTCTCCGGCATGGACCGGTATTACCAAATAGCCAAATGTTTCCGCGATGAAGACCTGCGCGCCGACCGCCAGCCGGAATTCACCCAGTTGGACATGGAGATGTCTTTCATCACTGAAGAAGACATCTATGCCATCATGGAAGAACTTATGCAGGCCATCTTCCGCGAGATGAAAGGGGTAGAACTTACCATCCCGTTCCCCCGAATCACCTACGCGGAGGCGCAAAGTAAATATTCCACGGATAAACCGGACCTTAGAAAAGAATTCAACAATGATTTCGCCTTTGCCTGGATAGTCGATTTTCCCCTGTTCAAATTCAACAACGAGGAAAAACGCTGGGAAAGCGAGCATCATCCCTTTACCGCGCCCGCGGAAGAAAATATCAAAAATCTGGAAGAAACCCCGGATAAAGCCACATCGCGTTCATACGACCTGGTCGTAAACGGCATGGAACTGGGATCGGGGTCCATAAGGATCCACAACCAGGAATTACAGTCCAAAATCTTTAAAATAATCGGCATAGACCGGGAACAGGCGGAAAAACGGTTCGGGTTCCTCCTGGAAGCATTCAGGTTCGGAGCGCCTCCGCACGGCGGATTCGCCTTCGGCATCGACCGCCTGCTGACCATCCTTACCGGGCAAAGCAGTATCCGGGAAGTCATCGCTTTTCCCAAGACCAGTTCAGGCCTGTGCCCGTTAACCAGCGCCCCGTCTGACGTCGACGAAAAACAGCTGAAGGAATTGGGTATCGCCCTGCGCAAAAAACAATAAGATGGAAAAGCTCATCAACATAAAATCGGTGGGAGAAGCGCAGAAACTCTTGGGCACCTACGACGGCAATCTCGCCAGCATAGAAAAAGAGTTCAAGGTCAAACTTTCCCTGCGCAACAATTTCCTGAAATTAAAAGGGAACGCCCATAATATCAGCAAGGCCGCTGAAACCATCGAATACATTCTGAATACCCTGCGTTCCCGGGATTTTCAGATGGACGACGCGGACCTGCGGCATTTCATTCAAAATCCGAAACACTCCGGGAACAAAGGCTCGTTCAGCCTGAGGAACTCGGGATTCAGCCACCCTTCCACGCACCGTGAAAAACAAGTCGGCCCGCGGACCCGCGGACAAAGGGAATACGTGGAAGCGATCAGAAAATTCGATATCGTGTTCGGCATAGGCCCGGCAGGGACCGGAAAAACCTATTTGGCCATGGCCTGCGCGGTCGACGCACTGAAAAAACAGGAAGTACGCAGAATAATCCTTACCCGGCCGGCGATAGAAGCGGGAGAATCGCTCGGGTTTTTACCGGGCGATATGTATGAAAAGATATCCCCGTACCTGAGGCCGCTTTATGACGCGCTCTACGATATGATGGAGGCCGAACGCATAGAAAAATATCTGGAGACCGGCATCATTGAAGTCGCCCCGCTGGCATATATGCGCGGCAGGACTTTGAACGAAGCATTTATCATTCTGGATGAAGCGCAAAATGCCACCGCCGAACAGATGAAAATGTTCCTTACCCGGCTCGGATTCGACTCTAAAGCGGTTATAACCGGGGACATCACCCAAAGCGACCTTCCCAACGGGAAACCGCTCGGGCTGCTGAAGGCGCAAAAAATCCTTAAAGACGTGGAAGAGATCGGATTCGTCAATTTAACCGGAGAGGATGTAGTGCGTCATGAACTGGTGCAAAAAGTCATAGAAGCTTATGGGCGGGCGGATAGCAGTATGTAATCCCGAACGTCAAAAAAAAAGTACAACAATATATAGAAAAATGACGGGGCTTAGATCAATTTCCAACACGAAAACGATTTCGTTCCTGAGGCTGGCGAAAAAAATCGGCCGGTTCCGGCCGTTTATCACCTTCGCGGCGGGAACGGCAGCGGTTTTTTTTATCAGCTCCCTCTTAGCGGTAAATTTTATCCTGCCGGTGTTTCTGCTCAGCCTGGTACTGCTTTTCGGCTTTCTGTACAAAAACAGCGCGTCAAAACCATACTCGCTTCTAAATTTGACCTTCCTGTATGTCCTCGTATTTGCCGCCGCCTATTTTATTATCCAAAACAACGTTTCCCTGTTCTACACGCCTTTTTGCATGATCAGCATGCTGGCGATAATCTTATTTGACGAAACGGTGATCTCTTTCCTTTTGACCCTGGCCTCGGCAATGACGGTATCGGTCCTGGCAGGGAACAACCTTACGGCCGGCCTTATCTTCCTGACCAGCGGGACAGCCGCCATTATCACTGCCAGGGGAGCGCGCAAACGCATCACCGTCATCAACGCCGGCATTGCCGCCGGGATCATCCAGGCCGCGCTCCTGTTTCTTACCCGCGGCAGCCTCATCCTCAGTAACCCCGTGGAATACATCATCGCGCTGGTGAACGGCCTCGCCTGCGGGATCATCGTCCTGGGCGTTCTGCCGATCTTCGAACATTTGTTCAAAACCATAACCAACATCAGCCTGCTTGAACTGGCCGATTTTAACCATCCGCTCCTGAACCGGATCATGCTCGAAGCCCCGGGAACCTATCACCACAGCCTCATCGTCGGCAATTTAGCCGATGCCGCCTGCCGCGCGGTAGGGGCTAATTCCCTGCTCGCGCGCATCGGCGCCTATTACCACGACGCGGGAAAACTGGCCAAACCCGGATACTTCAGCGAAAACCAGAATCTGGAAGACAACAAACACGAAGAATTGTCACCCACCATCAGCAGGCTCATCATCATGAATCACGTAAAAGAAGGCGTGGAACTCGCCCGCAAGTACCACTTAAGCCCGATCCTGCTGGATTTCATACAACAACACCACGGCAGCAGCCTGGTATATTATTTTTACCGTAAAGCGCTGGAATCCCTGGAAGAGGACCATGAGATAAAGGAAGAAGGATTCCGCTACCCGGGTCCGAAACCCGACACCAAAGAAAAAGCCATCGTTCTGCTCGCCGACTCGGTGGAAGCCACGGCGCGCGCGCTCAAAGAGCCCACGCCCGCCCGCATCGAAGAAGTAGTACATAAGACCATCAACAATAAATTTATCGACGGCCAGCTTGATGAATGCGACTTGACCCTGAAAGATCTCGAAAAGATCGCCAGTATCTTCATCCGGGTCTTAAGCGGAATATACCACGCTCGTGTCGATTACAAAGAAAATACCCCGCATGACGGCATCTGAACCACAAACAGGTAACCACCGGCTCATGAAAATATCGGTGCGGAATGCGCAGGACAACCTCCGGATCAACGCTGCATTCATAAAACATATGATCCGGGACGTATTGAAAGAAGAACGGATAACCAGGGATGGGGAGATCGCGCTTTGCGTGACAGATGACCGGAAAATACGCGGCCTGAACAAAACGTATCTCGGCAAAAACCGTCCCACCGACGTCATCGCTTTTAACCTCAGTGAGAACGAGGCAAAACTGCACGGAGACATCATCGTATCCGCGGAAACCGCACGCGCGTATTCGCGGAAATTCCATACGGAACCGGCATACGAATTATACCTGTATGTAATCCACGGCGTCCTTCACCTGCTCGGATACGACGATAGAACAAAAAAGCAACGCGCGAAGATGCATCGTAGAGAGTTGGAGTTATTAAGAAAATTTCGTTATTATCGTTTGAGCCTTGAAAGATAATAACGACAAAAACGATATTAACCAATTTTACTTATGCCCATACTTCGCACTAACGCCATCATCCTCCGCCGATTCAACTTCCGGGAGACCTCTCTTATAGTCAGTTTCCTGACCGAAGAATTCGGCAAGATTTCCGGACTGCTCAAAGGCATCCGCAAAGATCCCCGAAAATTCGCCAGCACGGTAGAGCCGTTTTCCCACAACGAGATTATATTCTATAAAAGCAGGCATTCAACCCTGCATCTGGTATCCCAATGCGATATAAAAGAAAATTTTAACCCGCTCAGGCATGACCTTTCCCGGGTTGGAACGGCCAGCGTGATGATGGAGCTGGCAGACGCGGTCATGCCCGACGAAGATAAAAATACCGAAGTATTCGATCTCACCGTTCTGGCGTTGACAGAACTCGCGGTAAATCCAAAACCGGAAAAGATAGGAACCATATTCAAAATAAAACTCCTGTCCCTTTCCGGCTTCAAGCCGCACCTCGACTCCTGCATTTTCTGCGCCAACCAGTCCCTCGGCCAGGCAAAATTCAGCATGCGCTTCGGCGGACTGCTCTGCGAGCGCTGTTCGGCTAAAGACGCCGCTGCCCGCGCGATATTGAAAGGAACCATAGCCACCATACTTTTCATAGAGAGGAACGATTTTAAAAACACTCTCACCTTGGGGATGAACTTCGAAGTTAAAAAAGAAATAGACCTGATCCTGGACTTATTCATACGATTCCACATAGAGAAAGATTTAAAATCGCAGAAGGTATTGAAAAACATAACAAAAAAGTACGAACCTCGGGTAGCTGTTACATGTTAGAAACGCACCGGGTGCTCAAATCTGCACCGGGTGCAGTTCGAGATAGTGCAGATGTTGAAGCGGCACCCGGTGCAGATTCAACATCTCGGTGCAGATTCAAAAAGGAGACCGCTCATGAAAATAGCTATCGTCGGGCCGGGGGCAATGGGAAGCTTATTCGCCGCTTTTTTATCCAAAGCCAAGGAAGAAATCTGGCTCCTGGATAAAGACGCGGAGCGCGCCGCGGCGATCAGCGAAAGCGGAATAAAAATCGAAGGTGTATCCGGTGAATGGCAGTCCCGGGCAAAAGCTACTACGGACATCAAAGAGATAGGCCCGGTTGACCTGATCATCATCTGCGTAAAAGCCTATGATACAAAATCGGCCATAACCCGCGCGAAACCGCTCATACAGGAAGAAACCGCCATCCTGACCCTGCAAAACGGCATAGGCAATATCGAAATCCTCAGTGAAGTTGTAGGCGGAGAAAAAGTGATCGGTGGAATTACCAATCTGGGCGCCACCCTGCTCGGCACCGGCCGGATCCGCCACGCCGGAAAAGGAGAAACGGTTATCGGCAGGATCGACGGGAGGATCCCGGTGGCCATTCGCTCCATCCGCGAGATATTCAACAAAGTTGGACTGGAAACCCGCATCTCCCGGGATATCAAAGGATTCCTTTGGTCAAAACTGCTCATCAATGTGGGGATCAACGCCCTGACCGCCATAACCCGGCTGAACAACGGCCGGCTGGTAGAATTCGAGGGCACGCGCAAAATCCTGCGGGAAGCGGTCACCGAAGCCATCAAAGTGGCCAAACGAAAACGCATCAAACTCGTTTATGACGACCCGCTGGCAAAAGTCGAGGCGGTATGCGAAGCCACCGCCGCCAACGTTTCGTCGATGCTGCAGGATGTGCTGAAAAAGAAACACACCGAAATTGATTTCATAAACGGCGTCATTGTCCGGCAGGCGCAAGAGATGAGCATCCCGTGCCCGGTGAACGCCTTGCTGGCCGATATAGTTAAAACCATAGAAGCAAGTTACGCCCTGGAAGTGGGGAAATAATTCTACAAAAGGAGTGACCATGGAATTTACAACTGAAAAAAGCATCGGACTGACGCTGCTTTGCGTCGGACTCTTCATTATCGGGGTGGCTGTCTACCAAGGGGTTGCCGTATTCAGCGGAGCTAACATCCCGCCGTCGATAGCCAAGATACAGGAACTCGTGATCGCCAGTTCAAGCATGGACACATCCGGGGTCAAGATCGGCCCCATGAAACTCATGGTCAACAAGGAGATGAACGCGGTTATCGACATGAGCCTCTGGGCGGTGCTTATGCTGCTCCTGGTCACGGCGGGAGGAAAAATCGCAGGCGTAGGCGCTCAAATGATGCGGGATGTAAGGATAGTGGTGAAGGAATAAAGAAACAGGGTGTAGGGGGTAGGATGAAGAATCTCGAAATTGCCGCAATATTCAGGAATATCGCCGGGATACTCCGGATACAAAAAGCGAATATATTCCGTATCCGCGCCTATGAACGCGCGGCCCAGAACCTTGAAGGGCTCAGCGAAGACATCGAACAGTACATCAAAAAAGATTCCCTGACCTCCATTCCCGGGATCGGAGAAGACCTGGGGGACAAAATAGTCGAATTCACGCGCACCGGAAAAATCAAGGCATTCGAAGATCTAAAAAAAACCATTCCCGAAGGGCTCCTGGACCTGCTGGCGATTCCGTCGGTGGGACCGAAAACCGCCAAACTCCTCCACGAAGAACTCGGCATCACAGGCATCCCCGACCTGGAAAAAGCCATACAGAAAAACAAGCTTGCCGGCGTTGCCGGCATCAAACAAAAAACCATCGCCAATATGCTCAAAGGCATCAGCTTGGTAAAACAAGACAAAGAGCGCATGCACCTGGCGAAAGCCCTGCAGATGGCGGATGAGTTCATCGCCGTCCTAAAAAAACTTCCGGAGGTAAAAAAGATCTCCGCCGCAGGATCCCTGCGCAGATGCAAAGAAACCGTGCGCGACATCGATATACTCATCGTCTCGCCGGAGCCGCGTTCAGTGATGGATACCTTCGTCAAATTACCGCCGGCCGGCGATATTACCGCCCACGGAGACACTAAATCATCGGTGCGCACCAAGGACGGCATTCAGGTTGACTGCCGGGTAGTGGAAGAAAGATCTTTCGGCGCCGCGCTTCTGTATTTTACCGGTTCAAGGAATTTCAATATCAAGCTCCGGCAGATCGCCGTCAAAAAAGAGCTGAAGCTCAACGAATACGGCGCATTTAAAAATGAAAAATTCATCGCCGGAGAAACCGAAGAAGAATTATTCAAACTGCTGGGCATGGATTATATTGAGCCCGAATTACGGGAAGACAACGGCGAAATAGAACTGGCGCAAAAATCCGCTCTTCCAAAACTGTTGGATCTTTCCCGGATAAAGGGCGACCTGCATACCCATTCCACCTGGTCGGATGGACAGAGCTCCATCCGGGAGATGGCGGACGCAGCCCGGAAACGCGGATATTCGTATATCGCCGTTACCGACCATTCACCGAGCCTGAAGATAGCCCGGGGATTATCCGCCGCCGGCCTCAAGAAGAAAAAAAATGAGATCGAAACGATCAACCGGGGATTCAAAGATTTCCGGGTACTGTACGGGACCGAAGTGGATATTGACGCGGAAGGCAGACTGGATTACCCGGAGAATATATTGAAAGAATTCGACGTGGTTGTGGCCGCGGTCCATTCCGGGTTCAAACAATCAAAAGAACAGTTGACCCGCAGGATCGTCAAGGCCTGCGGCAGCAAATACGTGCATATTATCGCCCATCCCACCGGCAGGCTCCGGGGAACACGGGACGCCTGCGCCGTGGATATGGAAGAGGTGATGAAAGCCGCGGCAGGCACCAATACCCACCTGGAAATAAACTCTTCCCCGGACAGGCTGGACCTGAACGACCTTCACTGCCGCCGGGCAAAAGAACTGGGGATAAAACTCGCGTTGAACACCGACGCGCACGCGGTTGAACAATTAGAATTGATCCGGATGGGGGCCATGGTCGCGCGCCGGGGATGGCTGGAAACAAAAGACATCATTAACACCCTGCCCCTTGAGGGGCTTTTGAAGGAATTGCATAAATAGTTCATAAACAACAACTGAGCTGCGACCCGCGAGCTGCGATCTCCGCACAGAAAGGAACGTATATGAAAATGACGGCATTATTCATACCCCTCTTAATTATAGCGGCCGGTTGTCAGGGAAAATTGCATAAAGAAACCCGGGTACTAATGGGGACATTCGTGGAAGTAATTTCTTCGGACAAGGCCGCGCCCAAGATCGCCTTCGACGAAATCAAACGCATCGAGCATCTGCTCAGCAAATACGATCCTAAAAGCGAAATATCCATTCTCAACAGCACCGGCGCAGTAAAAGCCAGCCCGGAAACACTGTATGTGATGAAAAAATCCGCGGAGTTCTGGAAACTCAGCGACGGAAAACTTGACCCCACCGTCGGGCCTTTGCTTGACCTGTGGGGATTTACCGATAAGAATTTCCGCATCCCCGCGCCGGAGGAGATCAACAGGGCTCTCGAAGCCGTGGGCATGGATAAAGTCGTCATTGACGAAGCAAACAGCACTATCGAACTCAAACAACCGGGAATGCGTGTAGATCTCGGCGCCATCGCCAAGGGATACGCCGTCGATTGCGCGGTGCAGAAACTCCGGTCCGCGGGGATCAAAAACTGCCTGGTTAACGCCGGAGGTGAGATATACGGCATGGGGACGAAATCCGGAAACCCGTGGAAAGTAGCCATCAAAAACCCCTACGAACGGGGACAAAAATTCATAGACATCGAGAACAAAGCCGTGGCCACCTCCGGAAATTATGAACAATTTTTCATAAAAAACGATAAACGATATTGCCATATATTCGACCCTAAGACCGGTTCGCCGATAGAAACCAACATATTTTCGGTTACCGTAGTCGCTCCCGACTGCCTAACAGCGGACGCTCTGGCAACCGCGACTTTTGTCCTGGGCAACGAAAAATCATATGAGTTGTCAAAAAACTTCACCGACGTGCGGGTAATGATTTTCGAAATGGGCCCCAACCAATAAATCTGCACCGGGTACAGACTCAAAGCTGCACCGGGTGCAGACTCAAAGCTGTACCCGGTACAAGCTCAAAGCTGTACCCGGTACAAGCTCAAAGCTGTACCCGGTACAGACTCAAAGCTGTACCCGGTACAAAGCTCAAAGCTGTACCCGGTACAGCTAAAAAGGGATAGAGGAGGGATAATGGAAAACCGGAAATTGACCGTTCAAGACATCCTCGAGCTCAAAGGAAAACGCAAGATCACCATGTTGACCGCCTATGACTTTCCGTTGGCATCGCTGGTTGATAAGGCCGGCATCGATATAATCTTGATAGGCGACTCTTTAGCCAACGTAGTGCTGGGACTGCAGTCAACTAAAGAAGTAGGCATGGCGGAAATGATCCATCATTCCAAGGCGGTGACCCGTGCGGTACAACACGCTCTGGTGGCCGGCGACATGCCCTACAACTCGTATCAGGTGAAACCGGAAGACGCGGCCAAAAACGCCCGCAGATTCATCGAAGAAGCCAAATGCGACTTCGTAAAGCTGGAATGGTTCGATAAATGCCTGGAAGTAACCGGAGAGATTATAAAAACGGGAATCCCGGTCATGGGGCACATCGGACTTACCCCTCAGACCGCGGATAAAATAGGCGGGTTCAAAGTACAGGGAAAGGATGCGGAAGCGGCAAAACGGCTGATCGAACAGGCGGCAGCGCTGGAAAAATCAGGCTGTTTTTCCCTGTTGTTGGAATGTGTGCCGGATAAAATCTCCCGTATAATCAGCGAAAAACTAACGATCCCTACCATCGGCATCGGCGCGGGAGTCCATTGCGACGGACAAGTGCTGGTCATACATGACCTGCTCGGGCTTTATGAACGATTCACCCCTAAATTCGTAAAAAAATACCTTAACCTGGCTCCCCAGATACAGAAAGCCCTGGAAGAATACCGGGATGATGTGATTAACGAAAAATTTCCCGGGCCCGAACACAGTTTCGCGATTAAAGAAGAAGAACTGCAAAAACTTAAATAATGCGCAAGAATAAAAAAAAGAAGAAATTAACCTATCTTCCGGTCATCCTTATCGCCGGGATACTCATCGGAGCGGCAGTGTATTCCGCAATCAAGGCAGCCTCACCGTCTATGCTCAAGGCGTATATCGCCGCCGGCACCGGCAGCTGCCAAACCTCGCCGATTTTCTGCATGGCCCCGGACCGGGAAATAACGGCCGGCCCTATCGACAAGGAATACCTGGATGAGCTGGCGTTGTTCCGTTTCAAAAACCTGGAGATCCGTATGCCCAAAGAATTCACGGTGGTACATGAACGGGAACAAAAAGTCTTTTACAAGAAATGGAAACGCAAAACAAAAGGCTCAACCGCCTTTATCCTGAGCCAGAAACCGGATTATTTTATCAATCTTTTTCCCCAAGCCGCCGAGCGCGGCGTAAAAAACGACTATGAATTCCTGGAACGGACCATGTCCGCCAATCTCAACGCCATAAAAAACACCACCGACGCTTTTTTTGTGATCGTCAAAGGCATATTCATTCCGAACATCGGCGATCAGAAAACGGCCGTCATGGCCCGATTCACCATGGGAAAATGGAAAGGGTTTATAAACTATAACCTGACCCCCGAGATGAATTATTTCGACTGCAGTATCATAACCGAACAAAACAAGTTCTACAAAATATACATAAAAGACGCAGGCTCAAAACTCGACACCCACAAAGTATTCGCGATCATCTCCACCATTAAGAGTAAAAAATAACGGAGGAGGGGAGGGTTAAACCTAACAAATTGACAACTAATTTCTCCTTGACTTTCTGGCGATTTAAGCTAATAATATTTGCCTATGACTGAGAACCTGATGGACAAAATCGTATCTTTGTGCAAGCGCAGAGGGTTCATTTTCCCGGGAAGCGATATTTACGGCGGCTTGGCCAATACCTGGGATTACGGCCCGTACGGCGTGGAATTGAAGAACAATGTCAAACAGGCATGGTGGCACGCCAATGTGCACCGGCGCAACGACGTTTACGGCATGGATTGCGCCATCCTCATGCACCCGAAAGTCTGGGAAGCATCCGGCCACGTCGCCGGGTTCACCGACCAGATGGTTGACTGCAAAAAATGCAGGAAACGCTTCCGCGCCGACCACGCAGGGAACAAATGCCCCGAATGCGGCGGTGATTTTACCGAATCCAGGCAGTTCAACCTGATGTTCAAGGTACCGCTCGGATTGACCTCGGATAACCAGGACATCGTCTATCTGCGGCCCGAAACAGCGCAAGGAATGTTCGTCAACTTCCTCAATATCATCAACTCGCGCCATCCTAAACTGCCGTTCGGACTGGCACAGATCGGAAAATCATTCCGCAACGAGATCACTCCCGGTAACACGACTTTCCGAACCCGCGAATTCGAACAGATGGAGATCGAATATTTCGTCCACCCGGAGGAAGCGGATAAAAAGCTTGAAGAATGGATAGAATCCCGGTATAATTGGTATCTGGACCTGGGCTTGCAAAAAGATAACCTGCGCCGGCGGCCGCACGGCGCGGATGAATTAGCGCACTACGCGAAGGCCTGCACTGATATCGAATACAATTTTCCTTTTGGCTGGTCTGAACTTGAAGGGATCGCCAACCGCACCGATTTCGATTTGAAACAACACGCCCAGCACAGCGGTAAAGATCTGAATTTCCACGACGAGATCAAAAAGGAAAAATTTGTTCCTTATATAATCGAACCTTCCGGAGGCGTGGACCGGAGCGTACTGGCTTTTCTGGTGGACGCCTATACCGAAGAACCGGTCAAAGACGACACCCGGACAGTTCTTAAACTTCATAAGTACCTTGCCCCGGTCAAAGCCGCGGTTTTTCCCTTGCTCAAGAACCGGCCGGAGATCGTGGAGACCGCCAAAAAACTGGCCTGGGAACTTAAGAAACATTTCGTTACTGCCTACGATGATACCGGCGCGATCGGCAAACTCTACCGCCGGCAGGACGAAGTAGGAACACTGTATTGCATAACCGTGGATGTTCAGTCCCTGGAGGACAAACAAGTAACCGTCCGAGACCGGGACACCATGGTACAGGAACGAGTAAGCATTGAGAACGTAAAAGAATTTATTTCAGACAAACTATGTAGAGAACGGTTTTAAACCGTTCTCTACGGACAAGAAAGGACGGGTTTTAAAAGCAATGGCAAAGAAATACGTATATTCATTCGGAGGGGGAAAAGCGGACGGAAATGAAAGCATGAAAAATCTCCTGGGAGGAAAAGGGGCCAATCTCGCGGAAATGGCGGGCCATAAAGACCTGCGGCTTCCGGTACCTCCGGGATTCACTATTACCACCGAAGTCTGCACCTATTATTATCAGCACAAACGGACGTATCCGGCCGGTTTAAAAGAAACCGTCCAGAAAACCCTGCAGAAAGTCGAAAGTCTCATGGAAAGAAAATTCGGCGACGCAGAGAATCCACTGCTGGTCTCCGTACGTTCAGGCGCGCGCAAATCCATGCCCGGGATGATGGAAACAATCCTGAACGTCGGTCTGACCGAAAAAACCATACCCGGACTAGTCAAACAGAGCGGCGGCAACGAACGTTTTGTCTATGACGCCTACCGGCGCCTGATCATGATGTATTCCGACGTAGTCATGGAAAAGGCCGCGGGGATCGAGCCGGCGGACGAACAGGGCATCAGAAAACAGTTGGAAAAGATAATGGACAAGATGAAAAAAGAAAAAAGGTATTCCAGCGACACGGACCTGAAAACCGAAGACCTTAAACAACTCTGTTCTTTATTTAAAGCCAAGATAAAGGAAGTATTGAAGAAAGAATTTCCCGACGATCCCCTTCAGCAAATGTGGGGAGGGATCGGAGCGGTTTTCGCGTCCTGGAACGGTAAACGCGCCATCAGCTACCGCCGCATTGAAGGCATACCCGATGAATGGGGCACCGCGGTCACCGTCCAAACCATGGTATTCGGCAACATGGGCAATGACTCGGCAACCGGAGTGGCTTTTTCACGCAATCCCGGGAACGGCGAGAACGCGTTTTACGGGGAATACTTGATCAACGCCCAGGGTGAAGACGTCGTCGCGGGCATCCGCACGCCGGCACCGGTTAACGAATATTCAAAATCAGAACATAACAAAGAACTGGTCTCTCTTGAAAGCGGCATGCCGAAATTATACCAGGAACTGTATAGTTTCCGCAACCGCCTTGAGAAGCATTACCACGATATGCAGGACATCGAGTTCACCATCGAAAAAGGCCGGCTTTTCATGCTCCAGTGCCGCGTAGGCAAACGCAACGGCCCGGCGGCAGTGCGTATGGCCGTGGATATGATCAAGGAAAAAATGATCAAAAAAGAAGACGCGGTAATGCGGGTCACTCCCGCTCAGCTGGACGAACTCCTGCACCCGATCATCGATCCCAAGGCTGAATTAAGCACCAAGCCCCTTGCCAAAGGATTACCTGCGGGGCCGGGCGGAGCCAACGGACAGATCGTTTTTTCCGCGCACGAAGCTGTTGAGTGGAAGAAACAAGGCAAAAAGGTCATTCTCGTCCGTGAAGAAACCAATCCCGAGGACGTGGAAGGCATGCGTGCGGCAGAGGCCATCCTCACCGCGCGCGGCGGCATGACCTCGCACGCGGCGCTGGTTGCCCGCGGCTGGGGAAAATGCTGTATCGTAGGCTGCGGAGCGCTTCACGTCGACTACGAGAAAAAGCAACTTATCGCCGGAGAAAAGACCTTCAACGAAGGAGACTGGATTACCTTGAACGGCACCAAAGGCTGTGTCTACGAAGGCAGACTTACGATGATGGACGCATCCTCGGAAAATAAAATACTCAACGACTTCCTGGCAGTGTGCGATTCCATCAGAAAATTAGGCATCAGGACCAATGCCGACACCCCGGATGACGCGCAAAAAGCGCGCCGGTTCGGCGCCGAAGGCATCGGGCTGTTCCGTACCGAACACATGTTCTACGGCAAAGGCTCGGATGAACCTTTGTTCATCCTGCGCAAAATGATCATGTCAAAAAATGTTGAAGAGAGACAGAAAGCGCTTGAAGAGCTTTTTCCGTATGTCAAAAAAGACATCAAAGCCACCATGGAAGCCATGGACGGATTCCCGGTGGTCATCCGCCTGCTCGACCCGCCTTTGCATGAATTCGTTCCGCGGGAACAGGCAAAATTCGAACAATTGGCGAAAGACCTGAACATCAGCTTAACCGAACTCGCCAAACGCGCCGAAGGACTGCATGAATCCAACCCTATGATGGGCCACCGGGGCGTACGGCTCGGAGTAACCTATCCGGAAGTGAGCACCATGCAGATACGCGCCGTTCTTGAGGCCGCGGCAGAGCTGATCAAAGACGGAAAAAAACCGTATCCGGAAATCATGATCCCGGTAGTCGGCGTGGTCAAGGAACTGGAAGACCAGTTAGCCATCGCCAAAACCGTATACCAGGAAGTACTCAAAAAATACAACCTCAAAACCATCAAACACATGTTCGGGACAATGATCGAGATTCCGCGCGCCGCGCTTACCGCGGGCAAACTGGCAAACGTAGCCCAATTCTTCTCCTACGGTACCAATGACCTTACCCAGATGGGCTTCGGTTTTTCGCGCGACGATATCGGCGGATTCCTGCCGGAATACCTTAACAAAGGCATCCTGCCCGATGATCCGTTCCAAACCATCGATCAGGAAGGCATCGGAGAACTCATACAAATCGGAATCGAACGGGGCAGAAAAACCCGCAAAAACCTCGAAGTCGGCATTTGCGGCGAACACGGAGGGGATCCGCGTTCAGTCGAATTTTGCCACCGTGTTAAAATGAATTACGTCAGCTGTTCTCCTTTCAGAGTTCCCATCGCACGGCTCGCTGCCGCACAGGCAGTCCTGAAAGAGAAAAAAAAATAACGTATTAAATAGCAGCTCGCAGCTTGTAGGAAAAATTTATCCTATAGGCTGCGAGCCGCGGGCTACGAGGCAACTTATGGAAGCACTTAAAACGTATCTCAAAGAAGTCAGAACAGTCCCGCTGTTGACCGCGGCACAGGAAATCGAATTAAGCAACAAGATCAAAAAAGGCGACGAACAGGCCCGCAAAGCCATGATCCGTGCCAACCTGCGCCTGGTTATCAACATCGCAAAAAAATACATGCATTTAGGCATACCTTTCCTGGATTTGATCGAAGAGGGCAACCTCGGACTGATGAAAGCGGTAGACAAGTTCAATCCCAGCAAAGGATTTCGGTTTTCAACCTATGGCGCCTGGTGGATACGGCAAAGCATCATTCGTTCCATCGCCCAACAGGGAAAAATGGTGCGCCTGCCGGTGTACATGAACGAACTCATCTCCAAATGGAAAAAAACCAAAGAGGAACTTACCCAGAAACTGAACCGCGTGCCCACCGCCAATGAGATCTCCCATAAAATGCGCATCACCAAGGATAAAATGGAAGAGATCAACTTATGGTTATCAACCAAAACTTCTTCCCTGGAAGCGCCCATCGGAGATGAAGACGAAAGCCAGATTTCCGACCTGGTAGAAGATAAGACTACCGCCTCACCAGACGCAGAAGTGGAATCCTTTATGGACAAAGAGCGGGTAGACAACCTGCTGGAAAAAATGTCCGAACGGGAAAAAAAAATACTGGATATGCGCTTCGGGCTTGCAGACGGCAAATATTACACCCTCGCGGACATCGCCAAAAAACTCAATCTCTCCCGCGAACGCATCCGCCAGATCGAAGAAGAAGCCCTCAGTAAACTGCGGAATTTCGTAAAAATCCAGGAAGCGGCCGAATAGGCTCTTAGTAAGCGGCGAATAAACGACGCTTTTAGACTGACATTACGGGAGGAACCATGAAAAGAATCAACTTCAAAAAATGCATCAGGAACATACCGGATTTCCCCATCAAAGGAATACTTTTCAGGGACATAACTACCTTGTTAAAAGATAAACACGCCTTTAAAAAGGCCATAGACAGCATAACGGCTAGATATAAAGGCAAAAAGATCGACCAGGTGATCGCAGTGGAATCGCGCGGATTCATATTAGGAAGCGTTATCGCGCATCAACTTGGCGCCGGATTCATTCCGGTGCGCAAAAAAGGAAAACTTCCCGCAGAAACCATTAAAGCCACATACGGGCTCGAATACGGAAAAGATACCCTGGAGATACACTGCGACGCCGTCAAACCCGGCGAAAAAATCCTTATCGTCGACGATTTGCTCGCCACCGGCGGTACGGTCAAAGCGGTAACCGAGCTTATTGAAAAACTCAACGGCAAGATCGCCGGCATCGCTTTTCTCATTGAGCTGACGGATCTAAAAGGGAAAGATAAACTCAAAGGCTACCCCGTATTCTCGCTGATTAAATATTGAATTTAGTTGTCGGTTGTCAGCTGTCAGAATAAACATAAAAATGTATAATTTTGAAAAGCTAATTGTCTGGCAAAAAGCGATGGATTTATGTGAGTTAGTTTATAAAGAAAGCAAAAACATTCCCAAAGAAGAATTATTCGGGTTAACTTCACAACTAAGACGTGCCGTGACTTCAATTCCCTTAAATATCTCAGAAGGAACTGCAGCCGGAACTAAAAGGGAATTTAAGCGTTTTTTAAATATCGCTCTTTGCTCACAATATGAAACCGCTACTATAATCAGACTGTGTCTTAGGTTTAAATATCTTGATAATAAAAGTTACGACACTATAAACGGCTCTTTAGAAGAAGTCGGCAAGTTATTACACGGCCTTATTAGATCTTTACAACAATCACAATCTGATAAACTGACAACTGATAACTGACAACTATATTGCCCCTGTAGCTCATAAGGATAGAGCAACGGTTTCCTAAACCGTGGGCGGCAGGTTCGATTCCTGCCAGGGGCATATTTTAGATAATAGATACCAGTTTACAGATAAGAGTTAAAAGTCAAACGATATGTATAATTTACATTGCCACAGCCTTCTCAGCGACGGAAATCTGCTTCCTTCGGAAGTCGCGGTGCGCTATCTGGCGCAGGGCTTCAAGACTATCGCAATTACCGACCACGCAGACTATTCCAACAT
>JBAZGE010000024.1:0-26408 GCA_041653035.1 Candidatus Omnitrophota bacterium | reverse complement strand
GCCGCCTTTAATTTCTCAAAAATCTCTCTACGTATACAAAGGATCTTCGTTAACTTCTCCTCATAAGAGAGGGGGTAACGATCTATGGTATCATTTCCAGGTTTTCTTAAAAAAATTGTTGTCGGAATATCAAAAAATGTTATAATACCTAATACTCCTAAGGTATTGAGCTTTTTAAGAAACCTTCTTTTTATAATCCTGATTCTTGGTAAATCACAAAAGATGAGTTTACAAAAAAGTAACGGTAATCTATACGTTTCAGACGGTATAAATTTGTCAGGCTGGGATAACTGTGTCCCGGCTTTTTTGTTGGAGAAAGCTTCCATAAACAGAAAGGATCAGGACCATGGGAAATATGCAATTTGAATTTTCAGATACCATCGGAGGATATGTAACCGGTTTTGACAGGGAGAAAAGAGTATTTGGATTAAGAACAGCGGATGGACGCGAGTTCTCGGTTAAACTTACCCCGACCTGTTACGCTAAAGGCCCCCGGAACTTAGAAGAACCCTGGTGTGATTATTCAGGACAGATCGAATTGCTGTTGGTTAAAGATCAGTATTTGCATGTCATCGGCATTTTTTATCCCGAAAAAGATACCCATGTTTTTGAGGCAAAAGTATTGATCTTTCCCGGTCCGAACAAAGATATTTTCAGGTTTGAAGAACCCGATTGGTGGATAAAACAGGCCAGGAGCATATGCGATTTTTTTATCAAGGCCCAGTTCGGCGGACCGCAGGATATCGATTACCGGAAATACCGCACCCGGATATCCCTGACCGGAGAACAGAAGACCGATTCTTTCCGTCAGGAAACCGATACCATTTCCCGCATGGTCTACGGGATGGCATCCGCGTATCTGCTTACCGGTGAAGACAGGTTCCTGGAAACAGCCGAAAAAGGCACCCAGTACCTCAGAGACCACATGCGTTTTTACGACACCGACGAGAACGTGGTGTATTGGTATCACGGTATAGACGTCGAGCACGGGCATGAGCACAAGGTTTTCGCATCTGAGTTCGGCGATGACTATGACGCCATCCCCATGTATGAACAAATATACGCTCTGGCCGGCCCGACCCAGACCTACCGTATCAACGGCGACCCGGCGATCATGAAAGATATCAAGATGACCATCGATCTTTTCGACCGGTTTTTCCTGGACAAAGAAAAAGAAGGGTATTTTTCGCATATCGACCCGGTTACGCTCGATCCCCGGAGCCCGAACCTGGGGCATAACCGCGGCAAAAAGAATTGGAATTCCGTGGGAGACCATGCCCCGGCATACCTGATCAATCTCTGGCTTGCCACCGGTGACTCCAAATACGCGGATTTCCTGAAGTATACCGCCGATTGTATCGTGGATCATTTCCCGGATTATGAAAACAGCCCGTTCGTGAATGAACGCTTTTTCGAGGATTGGAGCCATGATCAGAAATGGGGATGGCAGCAGAACCGGGCGGTGGTCGGGCACAATTTAAAAATAGCCTGGAACCTGATGCGTATAAACAGCCTTAGGCCGGACGATACGTATGTCCGGTTGGCCAAAAAGATCGCTGAAGTCATGCCGAAATACGGCATGGATGTGCAAAGAGGCGGCTGGTATGATGTGGTAGAGAGAGAGTTGGCTCCGGGAGAGGAATTTCACCGTTTTGTCTGGCATGACCGTAAGGCATGGTGGCAGCAGGAACAGGGTATTTTGGCGTACCAGATCATGTACGGGATATTGAAAGACCCGCAATACCTGAAATTAGCCAGGGAATCGCAGGCGTTCTACAATGCATTTTATCTTGACCATGATGACGGCTCGGTCTATTTTAACGTTTTTAACAACGGCCTTCCGTTTTTGATGGGCACCGAACGTTTGAAAGGAAGCCACTCTATGAGCGCGTATCACTCCGTGGAATTGGCTTATCTGGCAACGGTGTATGCGAATTTCCTGTACACAAAACAGCCTCTTGACCTGTATTTTAAACCTATGCCGCAGGGATTCCAGAATGACATTTTAAGGGTCCAGCCTGATATTCTTCCTCCGGGAAGCATGCGTATATCTGCGGTATGGGTTGACGGTAACCCCTGGAAGAATTTTGACGCCGACAAGCTTACCGTGCAGGTACCGAACGTGAATTATCGGCCTAAGATAAAAGTGCGTTTAGTTCCGGTCAATAAATAAAGAGAGACCATCAGGAGAGGAAAAGGAGAATTTATGGAGATCAAAGTTGTGAATCGGGACGGGGTCACCCTTGTGGCATTGCTGGGAAATCTTGACGGCAATACCGCGCCGGAAGTTCAGGAGAAACTGGAACCTTTAGTAGAGGCTAAATGCTGTCTTATTCTGGATCTCATCAAATGCGGGTATGTTTCCAGCGCGGGGTTGCGGGTTTTATTGATGCTCGCGAAACACCTGACCGCCCAAGAGGGCCGTTTGGCTCTGATCGGCGTTTGTCCCGAGATAAAAGATGTGATGGAGATGACCGGGTTCATCAACTTTTTTGAGCTCCACGATACGATCGAGGAAGTCCTCAAAACCAAATAAGGGGGGGCCAATGTTAAGGATCGACCTTCATCCGACCCATAAGCAGGGAGATTTCCGTCTGCGTGTCGGCAAACCGCTTCCTTTCGGCGCCACGATAGTCCCCGGGGGGGTGAATTTTTCCATTTATTCCCATGCCGCGACATCCTGCGAATTGGTCCTTTTCCACAAACACGAACCTAACCCGTACGCGGTTATACCTTTTCTGAACGAATTCCGGATCGGCAATGTGTATACCATGGTGGTATTCGACCTTGATTATGAGGATATCGAATATGGGTTTCGTTTAGATGGGCCGTTCAATCCCCGTGAAGGCCATCGTTTCGATAAGACCAGGATCATCATGGATCCCTATGCCAAGGCCATCGGAGGAAGAGATGTCTGGGGAGCGGCTCCGAATTGGGAGGATCAGTATCAGCATCGCGCGCGCATCATTTTCGATGATTTCGATTGGGAAAACGACCATCCCCTGGAAACCTCGATGGAAGACATGGTTATTTACGAAACTCATGTCCGTGGATTTACCAAGCATCCGTCGTCGGGAGTCAAACATCCGGGGACCTTTGCGGGTATTCGCGAGAAGATCTCATATTTGAAAGAATTGGGCATCAACTGTATCGAGCTTATGCCCGTACATGAATTCGACGAATTCGAGAATTCCCGGGTTTCTCCGGCAACCGGAAAATTGCTCATGAATTACTGGGGGTACAGCAACGTGGGATTTTTCGCCCCGAAAGCCGGTTTTGCCGCCACCGGAAAATTCGGGATGCAGGTGGATGAACTGAAGACCCTGGTAAAAGAGATGCACCGCAACGGCATAGAAGTCATCCTGGATGTGGTTTTTAATCATACCGCCGAGGGAAATGAGAACGGCCCGTATATTTCCTACCGCGGTATCGATAACAAGACGTATTACCTGCTCACTCCCGACGGTTATTATTTTAATTTCAGCGGATGCGGTAATACCCTGAATTGTAATAATCCCATTGTGCGCAATATGATCCTTGATTGCCTGCGTTACTGGGCGGCCGATTATCATATTGACGGTTTCCGGTTTGACCTGGCCACTATTCTGGGGCGCGATCAGAACGGCGCTCCCATGAACAGCCCGCCGCTTCTGGAAACTCTCGCTTTTGACCCGGTACTGGGAAAAGTAAAACTTATCGCGGAAGCCTGGGATGCCGGCGGTTTGTATCAGGTCGGTTCATTCCCGGCCTGGGGGCGTTGGGCGGAGTGGAACGGAAAATTCCGCGATGATGTGAGGAAATTCCTTAAAGGCGAACCGGGCGCTCTGGGCGGGATGGCACAGCGGCTTCAGGGATCTCCGGACCTGTATTCCTGGGAGGGACGGGGAGCCTGCGCTTCCATCAATTTTATCACCGCGCATGACGGTTTCACGCTCTATGACCTTGTTTCCTATAATTGGAAACATAATGAGGCCAACGGCGAGAATAACAATGACGGAGGCAACGACAATTACAGCTGGAATTGCGGCTGTGAAGGGGATACCAATGACCCGGGGATCAGGAAACTGCGCGTTAAACAGATGAAAAATGCCGCGGCCATGCTCCTGGTAAGCCAGGGTACGCCGATGATATTGGCAGGTGATGAGATAGGCAATACCCAGTGGGGGAACAATAACGCGTATTGTCAGGACAACGAGATATCTTGGATTGACTGGTCGCTTTTTGATAAAAACCGGGAGCTCTTTAATTTTTTCAAACATATGGTTGCGCTGCGCCTGGCTCATCCGGTCTTCAGGAACAGGACCCATTTTCAGAATCGGGATTACATGGGCAGCGGCTATGCGGATATCTCATGGCACGGTACCAAAGCCTGGTACGTTGACTGGTCCATGGAAAGCCGGATGCTCGCGTTCATGCTTTGCGGCAGTCACGCTAAAGGCGGATCATGCAGGGATAATACCGTCTACGTTGCTATGAACATGCACTGGGAAATGCGTGGTTTTGAACTGCCGAAACTTCCTCACGGCCTGGTGTGGCATGTAGCGGTGAATACTGACGCGGAACCCCCGCATGATATCTGGCCGGCAGGAGAGGAAAAGAGGCTGGGGAATCAAGAGGAATTCCTGGTAGGGCCGCGTTCGGTGGTAGTACTGATTGCCAGGGAAATCGTTGGAAAAAGATCAAGAAAGGAGAAACATTAATATGGAATCCACATTTTCGGTGATACGGGACAATGACTTGGCCAAGATAGAATTGCGCGGCCGTTTGGACGCCAATAACGCCCCCGCGCTTCAGGATGAACTTAAGAAACTTGTGGGACAGCCGATAAAACGCCTGGTATTCTTTGCCAAAGATCTCGAGTATATTTCCAGCGCCGGTTTGCGCACCATTATTTTCGCCAAACAGAAGATCGGGGCGGAAACGCGCGTATTCCTTATCGGAGCTCAGGAGGCGATATTGAGTGTCGTTAAAATGAGCGGGTTGGATACGTTCATGTCTATACAAGATTCATTTCAAGAATAAATACGCGTTTTGCGTTTAGCGTTATCGCGAAAACATAAAAAAGAGATATGCCTGAATTAGTGCTCCCGGCGATTTTAAAGAATCTTGATCCTTTGATGGCGTTTATCACCGATGCCGCCGGGAAAATGGGGTTTGACGATAAAAAGATCTTTCATATCAAACTGGCGTCCGAGGAGATACTGGTGAATATCATTAACTACGCTTATCCGGGCGGGCAGGGAGATATTGAAATAATCGTTAACAGCCGCGGAGCAGAAGCTTTGGTAGTGGCGATAGCGGACCGGGGCATCGCGTTTGACCCGCTCTCTTTGCCGGAGCCGGATATCAGCGCGCCCCTGGAGAAACGCACGATCGGCGGCCTGGGTGTTTTTCTGGCGCGCAAACTTATGGATGAAGTAACCTACCGCAGGGAAGAAGGGCGCAATATTTTAACCTTTGTCAAACGGAAGAGTTCGGATCAGGCCTGAGTCATTTATACTGCGTTACCAAGGATTGCAGGTACCTATGGAAGAGAAAAAGAACGACCGGCAGGAGTCGTCGCCGGAAAACCCGGTTTGCCCGTGGCCTCTTGAGTATATGAAATACGAAACATTCAAGAAGGGCCAGGTCCTTTTTAAAAAAGGAGATAAGGCGGACAAGATGTTTTACATCTCCCGGGGATCATTAAAACTGACCGAGATCGATAAGGTTATCGGAGAAGGGCAGATCATAGGGGAAATGGGTGTTTTTTCGCCGTTCAACCAGCGGACAGCTTCCGCGGTTTGCGAAGAAGACATGGAAACCTATACGATGGGCAAGGATGAAGTCCTGGAAATGTTCACCGGCGCCCCTTTTCTGGCTATCAGCCTTATCCAGTTGAGCGTCAAGCGTTTCATAGAGAACCTGAAGGCTGAGACCGCGGCCCGGGAGCGCATCGAAAGCGAATTACGGATCGCCGCCGAGATCCAGATGAGCATGCTTCCGCAGAAATTTCCTCCGTTCCCGGAACGGAACGAGTTCGATATTTTCGCGGTTATGGACCCGGCAAAGGAAGTGGGGGGCGATTTTTACGATTTCTTTTTTGTGGATAAAAATAAATTATGTTTTGTCATAGGAGATGTTTCAGGCAAGGGTGTCCCCGCGGCCCTTTTCATGGCTATCTGTAAAACCGTGTTGAAAACCGAGGCAATGCGCGGACTGTCGCCGAAAGATATCATCTATCAGGTTAATAATGCGCTTTGTCCCGATAATCAGTTGTGTATGTTCGTCACTATATTCTGCGTGATACTGGATGTGGAAACCGGTGAAATAGAATTTACCAACGGCGGGCATAATCCGCCACTGCTTTGTTCCGGGAATGTGTGTTATGAGTTTCTTGACGTGCCCAAAGGTTTTGTGATCGGCGCCATGGAGAATGTGAAGTGCGAAAATAGAAAGATCCAGCTTAAGCCCGGTGACGTGATTTTCATGTATACGGACGGGGTGACCGAGGCCATGAATCCCCGGAAGAAATTATTTTCCGAAACCCGTTTGAAAGAATGCGTGACCCGGTTTAAGGATAAAGACATTAAGGATTTGATTCATTCCATGCGCGAAGAGATCGGTATCTTTGCCCAGGGAGAGCCTCAATCCGACGATATCACTATGATGGCTTTGAAATACAAGGGGGCAGGTTTTAATCCCGGATAAAACGGCTGGAACGTGCATGAAGTGCATTGGTGCATAAGTGCATGGGTGCGGGGGATAGCGAAATATATGGTTAGGAGGATAAGAGTATGATGTTAAAAGGTAAGAAAATCGGGATTTTAATGGAAGGCGATTTTTATGAGCCGGAAATATGGTATTATAAATTCAGGTTTGCCGAAGAAGGAGCGGAAGTCCATTTTTTGACCCGTTTATGGGGATGCCAGTCTTTGACTTTTAAAGGGCATGAATATCATGTTCCGTTTGAGTGCAATGAAAGTTTCGAGAACATGGATGATAGTGCTTTGAATAGTTATTCCGCGATCATTGTCCCCGCGGGAATGGTGGCTGACCGCCTGCGCTATACCGATGATATCAAGAAACTTTCACCGGCGGTGGAATTTTTAAAGCGGGTTTTTGCCGATAAGGGCGTTATCAAAGGGATCATCTGCCACGGTATGTGGCTGGCGGCGTCTGTCCCGGAACTGGTGCGCGGCAGGAAAGTGGTGGTGCATAATAACCTTTTAGGCGACGCGAAAAACATGGGCGCGGTTTATGTGGATGAGGATGTGGTGGTGGACGGCGACCTGGTAACCGCGCGCAGCGGAGGCCATTGCAATCTTTTCGCGAGAAAAATTATTGAATTGATTTCCGAAAAAAAAGACCGGCAGTAACATTTTTGAATGGAAGGAGGCGGCATGTTTGTACATCGTAAGAAGCTCAAGAAAATCAATATGGGAGGGGGGGTTATCCGTCAGTATCTCGGCGAGTGCACCAAGGTGAACGCACAGCATTGGGATATGGCTGATAAGAGCGTGGTGAAGATGCATAAACACAAGCAGGAACAGTTCGGATATGTCATCGAAGGCGGTTTCAAAATGACCATCGGCGATGAGACAGAGCTGTTGAAAGCAGGGGATGCTTATTTTATCCCGCCCAACGTCCGGCATGAGTTTACGGCTGTCGGCCGGACCGAGGCAATTGACCTTTTCAGCCCGATAAAGAGGGATTTTCCGTGGATGGAAAAAACGAAGAAATAAGGTAACCGTAATAACCAAAAAGGAGGAAGTAAATGGGAAAGAAAAAAGTATTGATTCTCGCTACAAACTATGGAACGTGGGGCGAAGAATTGCAGGCTCCGTGGGATATTATTAAAAAGGCCGGCCATGAAGTTACCTTAGCGACGTGGTTCGGGAAAAAACCGCTGCCTTTGGTGATAAGTTGTGATCCTAAGTTCCATGACCCGGTGATCAATGCCGATACAAATCCCCCGGATGTGTGTAAGCGGATCAAAGAATTGACGGACGGCAATGAATGGGCGCATCCTCTTAAGTTCAAAGATGCGAAAATGGCTGATTATGACGCGGTCGTCTTGACCGGAGGCCTGGGAGCGATGATCGATATGTGCAATAACTGGGGTGTGCATAAACTTATTCTTGATGCTGTTCATTCCAATAAACTGGTCGGCGCACTCTGTTACGCGGTTTCCGCGCTCGTATTCTGCCGTGATCCTCAGAATGGCCACAAGAGCGTTATATACGGTAAAAAGGTTACCGCGCATCCGGCTTCCTGGGATTTTTATGGCCCGGATTGGGATTTTACCTATGATCTATACGGAGCTACCCCCGACAATAAAGGAACCGATGTGCATACCCCGGGCTTTTTGTGGCCGGTAGAGCACTTGGTTAGAGACGCTGTAGGCCCGAACGGGGTATGCGTCGCAAACTATAAAGCAAACAGGATATATCCCGAAGTCGCATTCGATTGGCCGTTTGTCACCGGGACTTCAGTCGAGTCATCCATCGCCTACGGCGAGAAGATCGTTGAGGTTCTCGCGACTTTAAAATAATCCGCAGTTATCCACAAACCGCAGGGGAGGTTTAACCCTCTCCTGCGGTTACCGGATCAATTTTATAAAAGGGGGTGCCAATGCCTGCAATCATTATACATTCTCTGGAGCTTACCGACGAGCAGAAAGAAATCCTTGCCGATAAATATATAACCATTTTTTCTGAGATATCGAAGGTCCCGAAAGACCGCATTTACCTGTTTTTTGACGGCTATACGCTTGATAATGCGGCATGCGACGGGGTGCTTTTTTCAAAACGCCCGCCGAAAATGGCAGTCGGCAAGTTCAATCAGCCAAAGACAGGCACATAAATATTTATCTGCAGGGACGAACAGTGTTCTGTCCCTGCAATAATAAATTAAACAAGGAGTGATCATGGATGTGAATGAGGCAATTGTCAAGTCGTTGGAACAGGTGGGAGTCGACCATGTTTTCGGAGGTTCGGGCCAGGTGAACGGGTCAATGCTTTTGGCTTTAAAGAGGTCCAGCCGGATCAAGACCGTTATTATCAGGAACGAGCAGGCTGCCTCATTCATGGCCTGCGGGTATGCCATGTTTTCCGACAAGCTTGGGGTTTGTTTCGCGACCGGAGGCCCGGGAGAGTTCAATCTTTTTTCCGGCCTGGCAGTGGCATATTCCGATTCTCTTCCCGTGCTGGCGATTTCCGGCTACACATCCGTTCCCGATCGGGGGAAAGGCGCGTTGAATGAAGCCACCGGATTAAGCCGGACTCCTGATTCCCCGAAGATGTTCGCCGCTACGACCAAAAAGACTTTTGTTATCGAAAATCCGGATCAGGCCTGCGATATTATCGAGGAGGCAATTAATTTGGCTTACGAAGGCCGCCCCGGCCCCGTGCACATCCATGTGCCGAAAAATGTCACCATAATGCAGGTGAATAATTTCCGGGAGATCAAACTGGATATAAAGCCTATTTTGCCGGATATCCGTAAGATTGGCGAAGCGGCGGAGCTTCTTGCCAAGGCGATCGCTGCCGGCGATCAGATCACGGCAATTTTAGGGTATGGTATCACCAGGAGCCACGCGGAAAAAGAGATATTGAGTTTTGTCGAAAAATTCCAGGTGCCGTTTTGCCTGACTATGGACGCGAAAGGATTACTGCCGGAAGATCATGCTTTGTCGCTCGGTGTTTACGGTACTTCCGGCGACCCCGGCGCGAATAAATACCTGAACGCGTCGAAATTGGTGCTGGCCGTCGGAAACTCTTTCGCCCAGAACGCGACCTTTGGTTTTAAACCCGATTTGTTCAGTGGTAAAACCCTTATCCATATCAATATCGATCCGCATGAAATTGGGAAGGTTTATAAAGCCGCCTGCGGAATAGCCGGCGACGCTAAACCGGCAATAACCGCTCTTACACAGGAGCTTTCTAAAAAAACAGGCGCGGCCGCGGCCAAAAATATCACTAAAGAAAAATGGTATGACCGGTCCCCTGAAAAAACGCCCAGCGGTAAGATACATCCCGCGGACCTGGTAAAGGCTCTGTCCCGGAATCTTCCGGCGGATACTATCGTGATGGGGGATGCCGGTTCGCACATGCTCTGGCTGAATTGTTACCTGAATCTTGCAAAAAATCAGAGATACCAAAACCCGGGTAGTTTCGGCCCCATGGCCAGCCACGTGAACGGCGCGATAGGCGTTAAGTGCGCGAATCCCGATAAGCACGTGGTCTGTGGCTGCGGGGACGGCGCGTATCTTATGGCGGGGTTTGAACTCCTGACCGCCATCCAATATGATATTCCGGTTACCTGGGTGATATTCAATAACGGGGAATTTAACGTCATAAAGAAATTCCTGATCAATTTATTCAACGAGCACGCGTTCATGACTTTTAAGAACCCCGATTATGTCAAGTATGCGGAGGCCTGCGGCTCCCATTGCGCCCGCATAGAGAAACTGGAAGATTTCGAGCCCGCGTTCAAAAAAGCGCTGGCTTCGAAGACGGCGGCTCTGATAGATGTCGTGGTGGAAGGCGATGTCTATCCGCCGTTCGCCCTCGGAAAAGTATAGTGCATTAGTGCAGAGGTGCATGAGTGCATAAGTTTAGCTTGGCAAAAAGTGACTGTCACCTTTGGTGACTGTCACTTTTTGCTATAGTGATCATGATGAAACTCGGACATATAGGAATTAGTGTTTCAAGTTTAAAAAGAAGCATTTCTTTTTATAGGAAATATTTTGGGTTGGTATGCGTCGATAAATTTTACATCAAATCTGCGGGATTGACGATCATTTTGCTGAAAAAAGGCGATATCTGCATAGAGCTTTTCGAATTTAAGAAGCATACGAGACTGCCGGCATACCACAGGGAACTCGATACTGACCTGAGAACCTTAGGAGTGAAACATTTCAGTCTCGAGGTTTCACAAATAGAAAAATTTTATGAGCAGTTAAAGAAATCCCGCGTCTTGTTTGCCGCCGATATGCGCGTTTTCGCAGACGGCAGAAGATACTTTTTTATAAAAGATCCGGACGGGATACTGGTTGAGATTATGGAGGCGAGGAGGAGATATGGCAAAAATCCCTAAAATTTTCAGGATGCCTGATGCGGGGGATATCCGCTGTTATGACCGGGAAGGCCGGGAAATGCCTGTCCCGCAGAAGCAGGACGAACTGTACGGACAGAACGGGTGTTTCACGGTCAACCCGATGTCTTTTACAAAACTTGGAAAAGGCGGGAAAGTGATCTCGGATACGGCCTTCTGGAAAGACGGCTACCGCATGGTGCAGGATAATAACACCGGTTTGGTATGGGAAATCAAGTCTCCCTCCGGCAAGGACATCAATTATTGCGAGGACCGGTTTACCGGGAAAGAAGCCGGGGATAAATATATCAAGGAGTTGAATAAGAAAAAATACGGTGGTTTCAGCGATTGGCGGTTACCCAATAAAGACGAACTTCGCTCCATTGTCGATTATAATAAAACTAATCCCGCGGTGGATACCTGGTATTTCCCCAACTGTAAAAGCGATTTTTACTGGACTGCGAACCCGTATGCGATGCAGAAACCGTTTATCTGGGGTATATTTTTCGGTTTGGGAAGCGGTATTTGTTATTCGCCGGCGAGCCGGCGGTATGTGCGCGCGGTCAGGGGCGGGTATGCCGTCAAAACGTTCGGCAAGCCCGATCCCGCCAGATTCAATGATAATGGCGACGGGACCGTCACCGATACCCTGGCCGGTTTGATGTGGCAGAAAGAGGAAAATGAACGCATGGACTGGTATTCTGCGCTTATATCCTGCAAAGAATTGCGCGCGGGAGGATATACGGATTGGCGGCTTCCTAATCTAAAAGAATTAAACAGTATTCTTAATCTCGATTACACCAACGGCTGGTGGTATTATAAGGATTTTTTTCCGGCAAACGGATTACAGCCGCCGCTGCTGCATTATTTTTCCTCAACACCGTATGAGGGGATATATGTGTGGGTGACCAATTTTTGTTTCGGTTATGACGGTTATTACGCCAGCAAGAACGCCAAACTCCTTTTTCGCGCGGTGCGCAACGTGAATCAGTCCGCGGCGCAGGAGCAAAAGGTTTTTCACTTTTCGGATTCAGGCATGAAGAATTGCTACGACCACGACGGGAATCTTATAGCCGTTCCTAAAAAAGGCAAACGGTTTTACGGCCAGGACGGATCCTATACGATCAATCCTCTTTCTTTTACCAAATTGAGGGACGGCGGCAAGGAAATAGATGAAGAAAGCTCCCGGGAAAAAGGGCTGCGTATGGTCAGGGATAATAACACCGGGCTTATCTGGGAGATTAAATCTTCCGATCCCGCGGACATTAATTTCGGGGGTAAAAAATATACCTGGGAAGATACGGCTGAGTTTATCTCCCTGCTGAACAAAAGCAATTTCGGCGGGTTTTCCGACTGGCGGCTTCCTCACCGGGAGGAACTGCGGACTATCGTCGATTATGAGGGGAAGATCCCCGCGATAAACGAGAAATTCTTCCCGGACATTCTGCCCGAGTTTTACTGGTCGGCAGATGTGGACGTAAAAGAACCTTTGTTCGCCTGGGGGGTTTATTTCGCCTACGGATGCACGATATGTTATCTGAGGACTTCCGCATATCCGGCGCGGGCAGTGCGCGGAGGCTGCAGCAGGAACTTCGGTAATCCGGGAACAGGCGTTTTTCAGGATAACGGGGACGGGACGGTTACCGATCTTGACACCGGCCTGATGTGGAAAAAAGATGAATCCCCGGCTATGAGCTGGGAAGAAGCCATGAAATACTGCGAAAATTTGACGCTCGGCGGTTATGATGACTGGCGCGTTCCTACGGTCAGGGAATTGGGAGCGCTGATTGACCTGTCCTATAAAGACGGATGCTGGTTCTATAAGCAATTTTTTCCGGGCACCCAGACCGCTCCGCTTGGATTTTATTGGGCGGCGACTACATACGGCGATACTTTTGCCTGGGGATGCAATTTCCAGTTCGGGTATGACGGTTACTATGCGGGGAAGAAAGAGGGGAAATACCCGTTCAGGCCGGTCAGGAATACGAGAAGTAAAATAAAGCATCCGGTGTAAAGTGTGTAAGTGTAAAGTTTTCATAAGATAAAAAAAGGAGAATATAAATGCGTAATATTGGGAAATTTGTATTGGCGGCGTTATTTGTGATAAGTTTTACTTTTTTACAGGCTCCAGCTCAAACCGGTAAAAAGGCAGTCATGCTTATTGCTCAGGACGGTTTTCAGGATGATGAGTTTTTCCGTCCCAAAGAAGTTTTAGAGAAGAACGGGATCGCGGTTACGGTCGCTTCCAGTTCTTTGGCCGAAGCAAAAGGTATGAATGGCGGGAAATTTACGCCCCAAGTGCTTTTGAGCGGCGTAAAGGCGGGCGATTTTGACGCCGTGATCTTTATCGGCGGCAGCGGTGCCGCGCAATATTTGGATGATCCGCAGGCGCATAATCTGGCGCAGGATGCGGCCGTCCAGGGTAAGATCGTGGGCGCGATCTGTATTGCTTCCCGCATACTTGTTAATGCCGGAGTCCTGAAAGGTAAGAGAGCAACGGTTTATCCCACGGAAGGCGATAAGCTCAAGGCCGCAGGCGTAATTTATACCGCCATGCCCGTGGAAATTGACGGAAAAATCATAACAGCCGACGGCCCTGATTCGGCTGTGCGGTTCGGGGAAGAGATAGTAAAAGCTTTGAAAGACTAATGCGATATCTAATGTTAAATATCCAAAACCGGTTTTTGCTTTGAATTTTTGATTTTGGTATTTAGATTAATTCTGAACTTTGAATTTTGATATTTGACATTAATCCAGGAGGTTTTTTTATGAACAAATTATTAGTCAAGATGGCCATCTTGAGTATTTCGCTTCTCACCGTCATGGCTTCCGCGGCGGTTTCCCCGGCGTTGGCGAAGATCAGGCAGGCATTTCCGGCCGCCGATATCACGCTTATCAAATTGGTGTTGACATTGCCTTCATTGCTTATTATTCCGTTCAGCCTGCTTTCCGGCGTGCTGGCCGCCAGAATGAGGAAAAAAAACGTTCTTTTGATCGGGTTGGTCATCTATTTCCTGGGAGGGATAGGAGGAGGTTTCGCGCAGAATATCACCCAATTGCTGATCATCCGCGGCCTTTTCGGTATCGGCGTGGGCTTGATCATTCCTTTATCAACCAGCCTTATCGCCGATTTCTATGAAGGGGCGGAACGGACCAAGGTAATGGGACTTTCCGGATCGGTATCCCATATGGGCGGGGTGATTTTTTTACTTCTTTCCGGATGGCTTGCCTGCATGAGCTGGAGATACGCGTTCGGGGTATACGCTTTATCCCTGCTGACCGCGATCATGCTTCTGATATGGCTGCCGGAACCGGTCTCTAAAAAACCGGGAGGAATGGTGAAGTCGAAACTTCCGGGCGGGGTTTATTGGTGCGCGGTCCTGGGCGCGTTGATGATGGTGGCTTTTTACGCCGCTCCCACTAATTTGGCCATGTTTATTGAAAATGAACGCAAACTTTACAGCAGTGAAACGCCGCTGTTCCAGAATCGGGAAGAACTGCTTATGCATCTGAAAAAAGGCACGGTTTCGGAGACCGCCCGCCGGTCTTTTAAAAACAACGGAATCATTCTTTCGGAAAAAGCTTCCTTATCGCTTCTGGAGCAGGGAAAGGCGTGGAAAATAATGGACGGGAATAAGAAACTGCTTGTCAGAAAGGAAGGGGATAAACTGATTGTTTCTTCCGAACGTTTGGGCAGGCCGGGTATCGCAGGCTATTTCCTCTCTACCATGACGCTTATCGGTGTCGGTTCCGGAATAATTCTGGCGACCCTGTTGAAAATATTCGGGCCGTTCTGCCCGGCCGTAGGGATTGCTTCCATGGCCGTCGGGTATTTGGCTCTTGTTTATACTTCCTCATTGTCATGGGTTTTTGCCGCCATGGTATGTATCGGTTTCAGCTCGGGCGTGTTAATGCCGTTGTTATTGTTGAAAACTGCCAAATTAGCTCCAGAAACATCGCGCGCCTTTGCCATGGCAGTGGTAAGTATAGGGGTATATCTGGGGCAGTTTTTGTCGCCGGTCATCCTTAAATTCGCCGGTACATTTTTCGGGAATGATGTATTCAAGTCTCAGTTTATATTTCTTGCCATGGGGCTTGGGATAGCCACGTTTATCGGGATTTTTTCAGCGCTCAAGACCGTTAAACAGGGCGGTTTTAACAGTGATCTTGCAGGGAAAGGGATTTCACATCATTAAACCTTAAAGGAGGAGGCATGATAAATAAGCTTGTTCTGGTTTTGGCTATGGCAGCCGGGATTTTATTTTTGTCGCAGCCCTTCGTTTTTGCCAGTCATCTGCAGGTGAACAAGGTAATGATTAGTGAAGTAAATACCAGGGACAAAACAGCAAAAGTCCAGTTTAACGTTTCATGGGATAATTCCTGGAAGAATGATGTCAATTGCGACGGAGTATATATATTCGCTAAATTCAAAACAGCCGACGGCGCCTGGAAACACGTGAATTTAAAAGCGGCCAGCGGAGCGGATTTCGATTATGCCGATCATTCCCCGGATAAGTTTTCCAAGGGGGATCTCGCGGACATGGGAATGTGGGTGCCGGGAGAGAAAAAAGGCGCGTTCCTGTTCAGGACAAAGGGAACGGGAACAACCGTGTCTAAGAATGTCCAGCTTGTTTGGGAGTACACCAAGGATGGCGTAAGCGAAGGCCGGATTATGAAAACCCCGGTAAAGGTGTTCGGACTGGAAATGGTCTATGTCCCGCAGGATAAGCATTATATCGGCGATCCCCAAGGCCCGGACGGCCCGGATAACTGTTTCTATACCTATCCCAATAAGGGCGCGTATTTGATCTCTTCGGAAGATCCGGTTACCGTGGATAAAGTGGAGGGGGCTCTTTATTGCGACCAGGATAATCCGCGCAGCCGTGAGGATACTCCTTTTATTATTCCCAAAGAATTCCCTAAGGGATATAAAGCGTTCTGGGTGATGAAATATGAATTAACTTCTCAGCAATTTGTGGATTTTCTGAATACGCTCGATCGTAAGCAGCAGCAGAGTATGGTCGAAGCGGATATCAGCGGGGATCGTATAACAAATTATTATGTCAAAACCAACAGTGAAGATGAACATCTGCGTAACTCGATTGTTACAGCCAAAGACGGCAACGGTACAACCGCGCCCGTAAATTTCTATACCTATGCCCCTGCGCGTACGGTGAATTTCATGTCCTGGTCGAATATCGCCGCCATCGGCGACTGGGCAGGCTTGAGGCCGGTCACCGAGCTGGAATATGAAAAGGCGGCCCGCGGCCCCGAAGAGGCGCTGGTGAATGAACTGGCCTGGGGCGTGACCATGGATGATGGTGATAAGATCGGCCGCGTCCAGACCTTTGACGGCGCCGACGGCAGCGGTTTTGAGAAGAAAGTCCCGCAGAAGGGTGTGGTGAATACCTGTCTTGGCGGCGGCATAGCTCCGTTTGATGTGGGCAAAAAGACTGTCCCTGATAACCCCGGATTCGAAGGCCCGGTCACCGGCGAACTGTTCGAGAATAGCATGCAGGGGGATGTTTCCGAACGGATCAACTGCGGCGCTTCATACTACGGCGTGCGTAACTTAAGCGGGAACGTCTGGGAGCGTTGTGTGACTGTCGGGCATTCTCTCGGCCGCGCCTATACCGCGATCCATGGCGACGGTGTTTTGACTGAAGACGGCTTCGCTAATGTTGAGAACTGGCCGGGTAAAGACGGCGCAGGCGCCGGTAACAGAGGCGGCGTCTGGTCAAGCCCCGCGCCGAAATATCTGCGTCTTGCGCTTCGTTTTGCGGCTAATTTCCCCAAGAGCGAAGACGGCAAGAACAGCGGATGCAGATTAGGCTATTAAAAATCTTTAGTTCAGGGCTGAGGGTTCATCGTTCGGGGTAAAGCAAAAGTTTTTGTTTTTTTGAGCTCTAAGCCCTGAGCTAAAACAGGGGGATACTTTTTATGAAAAAAGCATTGATCTTGCTTTCGGTGGTTTTGTTGACAGGGATTTTTCTTGTTTTGAAGTTTTCTCAGGCCGCTTTACAAGATTTCAAAACCGAGGCTCCTCAAGTTGTTGCTGCGGTTTCCCAAACCGAAGCCCAGCCTGATATGGTGTTGGTTCCGGCAGGGACGTTTCAGATGGGCAATAGTGAATTCATCAGATCAAAGCCGGTCCATGAAGTTACCCTGACCAACAATTTTTATATGGGGAAATATGAGGTTACCAATCAGCAGTATGCGGATATGCTCAATTATGCGCTTGGTAAGGGGTATTTGGATCCGAAAAAACTGAAAATGGAAAAAGTTGAAGCCTGGGGTGTATCTAAATCTCCGGTGAAATACCAGGATGCGGGGGATGAACATTCCCAGATTTTTTATAAAGACGGCATGTTCCGGCCTTTTCCGGGAAAAGAAAACTACCCGGTAGTCGAAGTTACCTGGGCCGGAGCGGCATTCTACTGCAATATGCTCGGTGAAAAGGAAGGGCTTGCCCCGCTTTACAATCCGGATGACTGGTCCTGTCAGGTTTATGGAAAAGCCGGTTACCGCCTTCCTACGGAAGCGGAATGGGAATATGCCGCGAAATATGACGATGGCAGGGAATATCCGTGGGGTAATGACGAACCTGCCGCCGCATACGCAAATCTTAAAGCTGAAGTTAAAAGCCCTGTTGATGTAGCGACTGTTCCCGGGGGTACCTATTCTCCCCAAGGGGATAATAAACTGGGGATATGCGATCTGGCGGGCAATATGGCGGAGTGGTGCAATGACTGGTATAATGATTCTTATGAGAGCGGTCAAAAACAAACCGATCCGGTCGGCCCCGCGCCCAGCCTGTTTTTTTACCTGCCTTTTTTTAAAGAGTTCCGGGCCGCGAATGTCGTCCGCGGCGGCTGTTATCTTTACGACCCGGACTACCGGAAAGAGTACGGAGTTCCTTTCCAGGTGGATAGCATTTTGCACGCGGATTCGGCCGACAACAGCTTTCGCAGTTACGATTACTGGAGGCTCAGCCGCCATGTCGAAAGTTTCAGGGTGGTAAAGACGGTGGCCGCGAAAAATACAAAACCCGCGTTCAGCGCTCCGGTGAAATAGAAAAGAGATAGACATGAATAGGACAGCGTGGTTAATGCTTGGAGCCCTGGTTTCGAGTTTATTTTTCCTGCTTCGGGATCCCTTGTGGCACTACCGGAGGGTTGACACCTCGGTTGGGAATTTCCTGCTCCCGGTGCATTATAGCAAAGCTTTGCAGGCGGAGGTCAAGTATGTTGCCGGGATGGATAAAAAATGGTTTACCAGCGATGATCACATCTACGGGTATTATTTGTATGAGTTTGATGCCCGGGGGCGTCCGGTCAGCAAAGAATGTTTCCGGTTTAAACCAAAGGCGTTTCATTTCACGCATGTGAAAGAGTTGTATGAATATTGGAAGTATGAATATGATGAGCGCGGCTTGTTGTCGAAGCAAATCCATTACGTCCATCCGGGCCGCGACAGGAAATGGTATACGCGGGACGATCTTGAGCTCGATTATACCCGTTTCGTATTTGATTTTAACGGTATTAAAACCGGGGCGATTAAATCCAATTCCCGGGATCAGGAAATAAACCACATTATTTTTAAACATGATGCCGGCGGCAGGGTTTTGGAAGACCGGGAATATATAAAAAAGGGGAAAGACGGGAAGTGTTTTACTCCGGATGATGAATTGGAAAAATACCATGTTTATGAATACGTCGAAAACGGCGCTATATGCCGGGTGAAGGAATTTAGTTTAAAAAATGGCGGGATCGTTTCTGATGAGAGGCTGCCTGCCGATGACGGCAGGGTGAACGCGGTAAAAATATATTTTTATAATCCTGACGGAAGCCTGCGCGAAGACCGGAAATATATCGGAGTGGGGCCGGATGGCCAATGGTTCACGGACGATGATATCATGCAATACTATACCCGGTATGAATTCGTCAAGGACGCCGGGGTGATCCCCTCATGAACTGGTTCTGGAAGATCTTCGTCAATTCTTCTTTTTGGTCGGGCAAAAAGGCCGAGAGCGCGTACCTCCATCAACTGCGGTATTTGAAGGCCGTTTGGAATGATGATTCATACGGCCTGGAGCGCCTCCTGCGGCTTTTTCTTTGCGGGATCCAGTTTGTATATCCGGTCCTTTTGATCCGGGATATTTTCGGCAGGAAGGAGGCGGCTGCCCGGAAACTCGCGGTTGAAGCTTATGTGATTTTGAAATTACTCTTTCCGCTTATTGTCCTGTGGACCGGGCTTTACCGTTTTCCCTGGGTGGCCGCGGTGATCGTCTATCTGCTTACCGAAACCACCTTTCATATTTTGAACCTGATCTTTCTTTCCGATGTTCATTCCGTTTCGGTGTCGTATCACCGTTCTATCTTACTGCTTTTTTTGCATTACATCGAAACCGCACTGGATTTCGCGGTCATCTATATCGCTTTCGATCTTTTAAGCGAGCCGCTGAACTGGGTTTCCGCCGTGTATTTCAGCATGGTGGCCAGTACTACGGTAGGGTTTGGCGACATTCACGCCCGTGGTACAACGGGACAAGCGGTGGTTATTTCTCAACTGGTTATCTGTGTTCTTTTTATCATTCTATTTATCAATTATTTTTCGCAAAAGATCAACGCCGGGGAGGAATGAGAAAAATGGGGACGGTTCTATTTTTTTGTTCACGACCGCGAGTCTAAAAAATAGAACCGTCCCCATTTTTCGGCCCGTAAGAAACTCGAAAAAAATATTGCTTTTGCGTTTGAAAATGGTATAATACCTACAGATTTATAGCATAATATGTGTGAGGCGGTAAACGGTTGGAATATAAGGGAGTAGTAAAGCTGTAAAAAAAAGGAGAAGGAGTTATGAGAAAAAACTTTTTACCCGTAGTGGCTGTAGTTTCTCTTTTGGTGTTAGGTCTTATTGGTTTTATCTCGTTTTTACAGGCGGCAGAGGTTGTGTTTACGGAAGGCTCGGTACAGGTGCAGTCGGCCGATAAAGTGTGGAAAAAGGCTGAGGCCGGGACGCAGGTCGATATCGGGGATTCCATCCGCACCGCGCGTAAATCCCGCGCGGATGTCGCTCTTGATGATGAAAAAATGAATACCCTGCGTATATCAGAACAGACCATGGTGGTTTTGAATTCTACCGAACCGGGAATGATCAATAAAATCGACCTTTCCAACGGAAAGATCTATTCGAATGTTGAAAATCTCAAAGCAGGGCTTGCCTTTGAGGTCAGCACTCCCAGCGCGGTGGCCGGAGTCAGAGGCACCGGATGGAGCGTGGAAAGCAGCAAGCTGAAGGACGAAGTGGCCACTTTCAAGGATACGGTAAAGGTAAAGACGTTTGACGCCAATAACAATTTACTGACTGAGACCGACGTTCCCGAAGGTTTCAAGACGATTATAGAGAGGTTCCAGCAGGCCGGCGCGCTTACACAGCTCACCGAACAGGAAATGCAGCAATGGACCGAGATCAGGCAGGAAGTTACTCAGCATGTAGAGAATCCTCCGTCCGGCGGCGGTAATGAGGGGGCAGATGAAGATACTCAGAATCTCGATCAGACTACTGAACTTCAAGAAAATGTTGTAAACGAATTGGATGATTCCAAAGACCAGATTGAAGATCAGCAGACTGACGAGAATGTCGAAAAAATAAGAAGTTTCGGCCATTATTCGCAGGAGGGTTAATTCTAAAGAAGCCGGGAATTATTAGCTATAATTTGTGTAAACGGGAGGAGAAACGATGAATAGAATACGCGGGATACTCGTAGTAATAATGGGATTGTTTTTTATTCCTTCGCTTTGTATTTCCGGAGGTATGGATGATAAAAAAGAACTTCCTCCGGTCAAAAAGAAGACGGTTATGAGAGTTCCGCCAGCTTCAAGCTCTGCCGGTCGGTCTGCCGCCAAGAAAAAAGTACAGTTTCTTTTCGGCCAGTCGGTTGGATACGATAACAATGTTTTTTTAGACAGCCGCAGGGATGAAGCCGCTTTCTCGCAGACGTTTTTTAAAGCAACTTACACTAATCCTTTGAACAAAAAGACTAAAGGGATCCTCAGCTATGAACTAATGGCTCTGTTGTATCCGGATGCCGTTGATGCCAGCTTGATTAAAAACGGGTTCTACGGCGGTTTTGAGAATAAGCTTGCCGATAAGGTAACTCTTTCTTCCGGGTTGGGATTCGATATTTACGATTATCCGTATAGCGGCGGGGATGATTTTCTTGATTACAAAGCGAATATCAAGGTGAAACATGATCTTCCCATGAAGATGTTTCATGCCCTGCGATATGAGTTTTTGTTCAGGGATTATTCCGAACGCAGGATCCGTACCATTAGCGGAGCAACCAGCGAGAAGAAGAGGGAAGATAACCGTTATACCGTAGGGTATGAATTAGGCAAATACCTGAAAAAGGACCTTTTAAAAGGCGACATCCAGTATTATTACAATGATTCAAACGAGACGTATTTAAAATATTATACCTATGATTCCGTGCTTTTTGGCCCTTCCTGGACGCATCTTTTCAACAATAAATTGTTCTCGTATATGTCGTTTTTGAGAGAATGGCGCGATTACCGTACCCGCACAATCTCGCAGAACGCCGGGTTTAAAGAGTGGGACAGAACGTATATTATTACCTCTGCGCTGTATTATAACCTGCGCAAGGATTTAACTTTGAATCTGAACTATACGTACCGTGAGAATTGGTCGAACGAACCTACTTCGACTTATTCCGGATCGCTTATTACCACCGGTTTGTTTTACAAGTTTTAAGCCGGTCATTTGAGCACATAAAGGATATTGTTTGAGCCGGAAAAAAATGATGCCGACGCGCAATGGCTGCCAATAAGAAGGTTCTCTTAAAGCTGGCTATGAGCCTCGGCATCACTTTTTTTCTGGCTTTTTTATTTTTAGCCCTCATTCGGTCCCGTTCCTACCAGATACTCGAAGGTAAATCCTACGACCTGCGTTTTTCCCTGCGGGGGAATATCCCCGTTAAAGCTCCGGTATTGCATATTGATATAGACGATCAGAGCCTCGATAAAATCGGCCGGTGGCCGTGGCCGCGCAGTTTCCACGCCCAGTTGGTGGATACGCTCGCTGAGTGCGGAGCTAAGGCGGTCCTTTTCGATGTTCTTTTTACCGAAAAACAAAGCGATCGGCCTGAAGATGATACTCTTTTTGCCGCTTCGATCGCGCGTTCGGGTATCGTCTATCTTCCTTTTTACTTCCCTGAAGACAAGGTCCCTCCGGCACCGGCATTAAAGGCGCTGCTTCTGAAGGAGATATCCCTTTCTCCGGAAGATGCGGCGCGGACATTGAAAATGGATCCCGTTTTAATGAAAGAAAAAGTCCCCCTGGCCAAACGATATATTATTGACGAAACCGTAAGCAGCCAATTGCGCGGGAAACCGGATATGGCCTTGGATGAGCTTTTTAAAGCGGTTGAAGATTCCTATGGCTGGTTCCTTTTTCCAGCTGAAGAGAACTATATCAGGGAGAATTTTAACAACCACCGGCTGGCGCGTTTTTTTGTCAATAAATTCAGCCTTCCTTTTCCGGAAAACCGGGCTGAATTCCTAAAAAAATACCGGGGGTTGGTAGTGCCGGTCAGGGAATATATCGAAAGAATAAAAGGCAGCGGTTATATCAATGCCGACCGTGACGGTGACGGTGTCCTGCGCAGGATTCCTCTTTTTTTGCGGTGTGAAGACCGTATATTCCCGCAAATATCGGTACGAATGCTTATGGATATGCTGGAAGTAAAAGAGGCCGCCTTCAGGCCCCGGGCGGTGATTTTTAAAACCGCCCATAAGCAGGGGAAGATCAGGGATATTATTATTCCAACCGATGAAAACGGCAATATGCTCATTAATTGGGCAGGGAAATGGACGGATTCTTTTGAGCATGTCCCGTATTATATCGTGATAAGGCTCCAGGAGGTACGGGCGCAGCTGCGCTCTCAGTTGGAGGATGAGGCTTCACCGGATACCCCTGTTAGGGATAACACCATTTTTGAGATTATGAAGAATGACGAAAAAAATCTCAAGGAAAAGCTTATCAGTCTGGTCAAGGATAAAATATGCATTGTGGGGCTTACCGCGACCGGGACCCAGGACCTGGGAGCTGTTCCTCTGGAAACCAATTCTCCCATCGTGGGTACCCATTCTAATCTTATTAATACCATAGTGAGCGAAAATTTTATACGAAGGGCCGGCCTGCCGTTGCACGCCTGTATTTTTCTTTTTACCGCTTTTATTATCGGGCTTATTCCGCTCATGCGTTTGTGGAGGAGTGTCTTGTTGACTTTTTGTTACGCCGCCGTATATTTCCTGGCTGCCTGCTGGCTTTTTAACCGTTTCGGAGTATGGATCGATATGGTGGGGACTTTAGGGATCGTGATCTTCGGTTTTACCGGGATAACCGGTTTCCGGTATTTTACCGAAGAAAAGGAAAAACTCTGGATCAAACACGCTTTTAGTTATTATTTATCCAAAGAGGTCATCAATGAACTGATGAATGATCCGGCAAAGCTGAAGCTGGGAGGAGAGCGGAAACAGATCTCGGTCATTTTTTCCGACGTGAGAGGGTTTACCAGTTTTTCAGAAGGGCATCAGCCGGAGGAAGTTGTCGCTATGTTGAATGAGATACTCAATTCTCAGGTGGAGATTTTATTCAAACACAACGGAACACTGGATAAATTCGTCGGCGATGAAATGATGGCTTTTTTTGGGGCTCCGGGCGAGATACATAAAAACGACCACGCGCTGGTGGCGGTGCGCACGGCAGTGGAGATACAAATAAAGATGAAGGAGCTTCAGTCGGCGTGGGCGGATACAAGAAAAGAATCCCTGGCCATAGGCGTCGGCATCAATACCGGGGATATGGTTGTGGGTAACATGGGGTCTCTGGAACGCATGGATTATACGGTCATAGGGGATAACGTGAACCTGGCCGCCCGTTTATGTTCCGCGGCCGGCAAGAATGAGATACTGATAAGCGAAGCCACCTATGCGCAGGTAAAAGAATATATGGCAGCGGATATCCTGGAGCCTATTACCGTCAAAGGTAAAGCCAAGCCTGTAAATATCTACCGGGTAACGGGCCTGAAATAAAAAAAAAGGGGACGGTTCTATTTTTCGAATTCAAAAATAGAACCGTCCCCTTTTTTTGCCCCTTTTTTTTTATAAAATCAGATGCAGGGCGAAGCCGGTAATAAAGGCGATAGCCCAGTTAAGCAGCATATCCGGGATGGAAATAAAATCTTTTTCAAGGCCGAATTTCTCGTGAAAAAGATGGAAGACTGCCGGCCGTAAACAGCATAAGGCCGGGATCAGGAAAAAGAAAAATCCTCCCAGGAAAAAGATATATACGATAATCGCTCTCTCGAATATTCCGTACCATTTATCGAAAATATTATATTTTCCCGCTCCCCCCAAAAAAGTGTTTTTAAAACTTCTCACCAGGAAAAAACCGTTATAGGTGGCGAAGATCATGGCTATCAGGTATATCATAAAGGTGTCGCTATTATACAGCGTTATAAACAGATTACCGTTCTCGGGGGGAGGAGTCAGGTTTTTGATCCCGGTAAGAAATACGAATACCGAAATGAGTGCTACGTGCGATATTTGATCGAGCAGATAGGTGTAAAAACTGTATTTTAACCGGGAAAAACCGAGTTTAAAAGAATCCTGGTAAAGGTGGGTTAATCCGAGCAGGACTATGGCTATCCAGATCCCGGGGCGGTTGAGGTACGGCCAGGAGAGGAGAACGAATGAAAGAGATACGAGAAGCGCGTGCGGAATGACACCTGTGATACCTTTGTGCTTAAGACGGTAAATCCGGTCGAACTGGAGAGGAAAATCACCGACAAAATGTCCCAAAAGCAAGCGAATAAAAATGAACATAGTATTATTCGTCTACGCCCATTTTTTGATCCGGTTTCATCATAGACCGGTTTCCCTGTTGTGTTCCTCCTCGGGCGCCGTATTTTTTCAGCAGGGTTATTATTTCCGTATTTCCCCGGTACAGGGCGAAAGCCAAAGGATTTGCCCCGGAGTCTGTTTGAGCGTTTACATCCGCTCCGTTCTCAAGGAGTATTTTAGCGGTTTCTATATGCCCGGATTTCTGTCCTTTATAAGCGGCGAAATGCAGGGGAGTGGAGCTGTTTTTGGTGCGCGCGTTCACGTCCGCCCCGTGCGCGATCAGTATTTTCGCGCATTCAGGCTGCGCCTGTGATGCCGCTACATGTAAAGGAGTGCCCTGGTTATTGTTCCGGACATTTACGTCGGCTTTATAGGTATCCAGGAGGAGTTTTATCGCTTCTGGTTGGCCTCTTCCGGTTGCCCAGTGTAAAGGGGTTTTCCCCAGTTCGTCCTTTGCATACAGGAGCGTTGGATTGCCGTCGAGAAGGGTCCTTAATTTTTCCAGGTCGCCGTTTTTTGCCGCTTCATGGATCTCACCGGCAAAAACAGCGGCCAACGGGAAGAATGCGATACATACTGCCGCAAGGAGAATAAAGAATATTTTCATGACATTATTATACCGCTTGAATAAAAGGTGTCAATGGGAAAAATGGGAAAAAAATGGGGACGGTTCTATTTTTTTAGACTCGTGGTCTAGAGCAAAAAATAGAACCGTCCCCATTTTTTTCCCATTTTTCCCTTGGTAATATCTCTTCGGAATAATATAATAATATAATAGTATAAGCATTGTAAATGAGATAGCATATACTATAATTTATACATGATGCATACTATCAAGAATTATGGGAGGTTCCGATGTTCATGCTGTTGATAAACCTGAGAACATATACTAATTTTATATTTTTCTTGTTGTTGATCGGGATTAACGGTATCTGGGTTTATTCCCGTTTCAGGAGGAAGTCGGATATCAGCCTTGCGCCGTATATATTCATTAATTTATGTTTGTTCATTTTTTGGGCATGGACGGCGGGGATAGAGTGTGATGAGAGCGAACACCTTCACTGCGCCTGGCTGGTTTCCCGTGGATTGATCCCGTTTAAGGATTTTTGGCAGCATCATTCCCCGTTATTATGGGCTTTTATGGCGCCGTTCATTAAAGTTTGTAAACCGTCGGTTTTTATTTTTGAGGCAAGCAGGTTAGCCGCTTTGTCTATTTCTCTTGTTAATTTTTTTATCGGATGGCGTATTGCCCGGAAGTGCTGGGAGGGAAAAGCCGGGATATCCGTCTATCTGTTGGTTATATCTTCGGCCGCCATCCTTAGCCAATTTTGCTGGCTCCGCCCGGATCTTTTTATGCAGTTTTTTCTTCTTATCGGTATTTATTGCTGTTTGGAAATACCCGGGAAA
>JBAZGE010000023.1:0-26484 GCA_041653035.1 Candidatus Omnitrophota bacterium | reverse complement strand
GCTCTTTTATCTCGGCGGGACAACCAAAACGTTCAGCCGCGCGCGCGAACCCGCTTCATCGATCAAATCGATGGCCTTATCGGGCAGGAACCTGCCGCTCACATAGCGGTCGGCCAGCTTCACCGCCGCCTCAAGGGCCGCATCGGAATACACGATGCGATGATGGGCTTCGTAGCGGTCGCGCAGTCCTTTAAGAATCTCCACCGCTTCAGTTACCGACGGAGGCTCGACCATAATAGTCTGAAACCGGCGCTCCAGCGCCGCGTCCTTCTCTATATATTTACGGTATTCATCCAGGGTAGTCGCGCCGATACACTGTATCTCTCCCCGGGAAAGCGCAGGTTTGAGTATATTGGAGGCGTCGATCGCGCCCTCCGCCGCGCCCGCACCCACCAAAGTATGTAGTTCGTCTATGAAAATAATAACGTCCTGTGAACGCTTGATCTCTTCCATGACCGCTTTGATCCGCTCTTCGAACTGCCCGCGGTATTTCGTGCCGGCGATCATCAACGCGAGATCAAGAACAATCATCCGTTTATGCCGTAAGACTTCCGGAACCGTCCCCTGAATGATCGACTGCGCGAGCCCTTCCACGATCGCGGTCTTGCCCACGCCTGCCTCCCCCAGCAATACCGGGTTATTCTTGGTACGCCTGCTGAGTATCTGAATAACCCGTTCGATCTCCATCTTGCGGCCAATAACCGGATCGAGTTTGTTTTCTTTCGCCAAAGCGGTAAGGTCCCGTCCAAAGGCATCCAGCGCCGGAGTCTTGGTCTTAGGCTGCCCCCCTTGGCCGAAGCCGGGGAGGGTCGAACCCAAAACTTCCATCACTTTATTCCTAACCGTGCTCAGATCCAAACCTAAATTCAAAAGCACCTGCGACGCAACCCCTTCTTCCTCCCGGATAAGCCCGAGCAGAAGATGTTCCGTACCGATATAGTTATGGCCCAGGGCACGCGCTTCCTCCGCCGAAAGTTCCAGAGCTTTCTTAGCCCGGGGAGTGAACGGGATGTCGCCGATGATCTGCGTGCTGGGGCCGGGCTGGACCAATTTCTCCACTTCCAGCCGGATATTCTCGAGGGAAACCCCCATCTTCTCCAGCACCGTGGCCGCCACTCCCTCTCCTTCCCGCACCAGGCCAAGCAAAATATGCTCCGTACCGATATAATCATGATTAAAACGCCGTGCTTCCTCTTTAGCTAAAATAATGACTTTTCGCGCCCTTTCCGTAAAACGATTAAACATAGATGCCTCCACTGATATGCTGCGGTTAAAATTGTAATTCCTAAAACCTTAAAACCGTAATTCGTAAATCGTAAACCGTAATTAGTAATCCTAAGGAATTTTTTATATAACGATTTCCTTATAAATTACGCTTTACCAATTACGAATTACGAGTTACGAAATTAAACATTGCATACTCCATTAATTTACATTCTACCCTTATCTGTAAACCTATTTTTTCGTAATATGCGCCCTGATGATCTCGGCTCTTTTCACGTCTCTTTCATGACGGGACAACCGCTTATTCTCGACCTTCTGCAGATGGGCCGGCTGTGTCACGATGAACAACTCATTGACCGTCCCCCGGTCGATATCTTTTATCATGCCCATGTCGACCCCCAGCCGCACAACCGACAACACATCCACGGTTTCCTGGCTGGAGATTATATGCGCGCTTTTTAATATTCCGAAGCTCCGGTTGATCTTATCCTCGAGCATGGTGCGGTTGCGGGAATATAAAACTTCCCTGGTCTGATGCTCCTGTTCAATGATCTGGCGGATCAAACCGTTAAGATTCTCGATTATCTCTTCTTCGCTCGGCCCCAGGGACACCTGGTTGGATATCTGGAAAAAATTCCCCATTGCTTGGGTCCCCTCCCCGTATAAGCCGCGCGCGGTAAAGCTCAATTTTGAAATTGCGGCCAAGACCTGATTTATCTGGCGCGTCATCACCAAAGCCGGCAGATGCAACATAACCGACGCGCGCATCCCGGTGCCGGCATTGGTGGGACAGGCGGTCAGATATCCCCATTCCGGCTGGAACGCGAACGCCAACTCCTTGGATAAAGTCTCGTCTATCTTATTGATGATCCCCCATGCCTCGAAAAGATTGAAACCCGATTGCATCACCTGTGCGCGGATATGATCCTCTTCATTAACCATGATAGAAACTACTTCGTCGGGATCCACGAGCAAAGCTTTAGAATCCGACTTCTGGGCGTGGTCCAGCGACATCAGGTGCCGTTCCACCAGGAATTGTTTATCCAACGAATCCAGATCCTGCATCTTGAACATAACCACGCTCTTCACCACGGAAAAGCCGCCTGCCGCGACCTCAACAGCTTCCAGAACCTCTTTATTTTGTTTCTTGTTCGCCCAGTGCGGGAACGGAACCTTGCTCAGGTTCCGGGCCAGCCGTATGCGGCTGGAAATGACGATATCCGAATGAGGGCCGGTTCCTTTGAGCCATTCGCTGATATGATTGATAAGATCATTGAGCTTCATATGACTCCTTTATCACTTGGACTCCCACCCTGCCCCTCTTTCTTTTCCAGTTCCTTAATCTGGTCACGTAAACGGGCCGCTTCCTCGTACGCTTCCATCTGGATAGCCTTTTGCAGACGGGCGCGCAAAGTATCCGGATCCATTTTATTTTTCATGCGCGGGATCCCGGATTTCACCGGGCATTTCCCCTGATGCAGGGTAGAACCATGGATCTTCTTCAACAAAGGCGCCAGGTATTTACGCAAGGTAGTATAACAATCTCCACAGCCCAGCCGGCCGATCTTCTTAAAATCTTTATAGGTAAGGCCGCACGTGGGACATTTAATGCCGGCAGTCTCTTTATCTTCCGCCGACTTCTCAAACTGGGTAAGGCCGACCAGGAGATCGGACAACCCGAACTGCTGCTCCATCTGAGAGCTCTTCTGCCGCGCGCATTCTTCGCACAGATGCAGCTCATCCATATGGTTATCGACTATTTCCGTCAGATGCACTGTTGCCGGATTCTTGCCGCAGATATCGCAGAGCATGAGGCCTCCATGATTAAAGTTAAAAATACGAGGTAGAATTTAAATCTTAATTCCTAAATCCTAATGGCTAATTAATTTCTAATTCCCGAATTCTTAACTCGATATTTTTACATTAGACATTGATTAGGCATTCGAATTTAGACATTAGAAATTAATCTGCCGCTATACTGTCGTTACAACCGTACTATTGACTTTTACTTTTCTAATAACGTACGCCGTCTTTCTTGGTCAATTCCTTAAACTTCTTGATAAGGTTCAGTGTCGTTTTGCCGGGTTTGCCTTCTCCGATCAGGCGCCCGTCGATCTTTACCACCGGGATGATCTCCGCGGCTGTCCCGGTCAGGAAACATTCATCCGCGTTATACACTTCATGACGGGTAAGCACCTGCTCACTCGTCAAGATATCCTCTTTCCGGGCAACCTCCAGGACCGCATCCCTGGTGATCCCGCGCAAAGTACCCATGTATTGAGGCGTAGTGAACAAATGACTGTGTTTCACGATAAAAATATTGTCCCCCGTACATTCAGACACAAAGCCGAGCGAATTCAACATGATCGCCTCATCATAACCCGCATTGACCGCCTCCATCTTAGCCATGATGTTGTTCAGATAATTCAACGACTTGATCTGCGGGTTTAAGGCCTCGGAAAGGTTCCTCGTCGTGGGAACGGTAATAATAGCCAGCCCTTCCGTATAGAACTTCTCGGGGTAGAGCGCGATCTTGTCGGTAATGATAATAACCGTGGGTTTGCCTTCGCATTTACGCGGGTCCAGCCCCAGATCCCCGATCCCGCGGGTAACGACAAGGCGGATGTAGGCATCCTTCAGGTTGTTTTCCTTCAAAGTCTTGACAACCGCCTCGCTCATTTCCTCCCGTGTCGAAGGTATCGCAAGCATGATCGTGTGCGCGGACTCATAAAGACGGTCGATATGCTCTTTCAGCCTGAACACCAGGGAATTATACGCGCGGATCCCTTCAAACACCCCGTCGCCATATAAAAGCCCGTGGTCAAACACAGATACCTTCGCGTCCTCTTTCTCATAGAATTTACCATTGATATATATTTTCATATACCCCTCCTGTTCGATAATAACTGATTCCTCAATTTTAACACCCCATTAAATCCTGATTCCTAAATCCTAATGCCTAATTAATTTCTAATTACCGAATTCTTAATTCGATATTATTACATTAGGCATTGATTAGGCATTCGGATTTGGACATTAGAAATTAATCCATCGCTATACTACCGTACCACTACTCCATCCCGCAAATGTACGACCCTATCCGCAACACCGGTGATATCTTTATCGTGCGTCACCATCACCATGGTCGTTTTCTCTTCTTTATTCAATTGCTTCAAGAGGCTCAAAATATTTTTCCCGTTCACCGAATCAAGGTTCCCCGTAGGTTCATCGCACAAAAGCAACCGCGGCCCGTTTATAAGCGCGCGGGCGATAGCGGCACGCTGCTGTTCGCCTCCCGACAACTGATTGGGCATATGCCCGGTGCGCTTGCCCAAACCCAGCCGTTCAAGCAAAGAACGGGCCCGAGATTCCGCCTTGGGGCGTTCCCACCATGACCGTAAAACCATGGGCAAAAGCACATTCTCCAGAGCGCTCAATTCCGGCAAGAGGTGATAAAACTGAAACACGAACCCCACCTTCCTGTTGCGAAAGAGCGCGCGCTCATTTTCTTTGAACGATTGAATATCGGTATCTTCAAAGAACACCGTTCCTCCGTCCGGCTCGTCCAATCCCCCCAAGATATGCAGAAGCGTGGATTTTCCCGCGCCTGACGGCCCCTGAATAACCAGGAACTCCTCTTTTTTGACGCCGAGATCTATCCCCCTCAGCACTTCAACGGCGGCTGCGCCGTTCTGATAAGTCTTACGCAGTCCGCTCGCCCTAAGCATATACTCATTCATGCCGAATAGCCTCGCAGGGATTTATCCTACTGGCATAGTACGCAGGATACATACTTGCCAGGAGGCTGATTACCAAAGCGCAGAACACGATCAAACCGATATCCGCCGCGTTGAAATTCGTGGGAATACGGTCAAAATAATAAATATCTTTAGGAATAAGGCTCCGGCCTATGAGCCGTGAAATAAGATCGATGATCTTGTTCAAAGACATGGCCAGCGAGATCCCCCCCAGCAATCCCAGGATAATACCGGTCACGCCGATCATCAATCCCTGAAAAATAAATACCATCATCACGCTTTTGGCCTTTGCCCCCACTGCCCTGAGGATGCCGATATCCTTCACTTTGCTCATCACCGACATAATCAGAGTACTGACAATGCCGAACGCGGCGACCACGGTAGTCATGGTCACCACGATGAACATGACTATTTTCTCAAGTTTAAGAGCGTTGAGAAAATTCCTGTTGGTATCGATCCAGGTCATCACTTCGTATAATCCGTTATACTCAACCCCCCGGTAAATACTCTGTTTAACTTCTCCAACTTTATATATATCATCGACTTTTATACCTAAACCGCTGACCGAATTCCCCATCTTGAAAAATTCCTGCGCCCCCGGGATGCTGGTCAGGACCAGCCCCGAATCAATCATATACATTCCGCTGTTAAAAATCCCTTTGACCTTAAAATCGACAACGGACAACGAAGACGGCGAAACCAGGCCGATAACATCCCCCACCCGCAGGCCAAGCCGCAAAGCCAGCTCTTCCCCGATAAGCAATTCAGGGCCCCTGACATCGAAACTGCCCCGCTTCATGTATTCTTTAATCTTGCTTACCGCCGGCTGTGAAACCGGGTCGATGCCGCGCATTTCAAGCCCGATGATACGCGAGCCGATCCTCATAAACGCCTGTCCGGCGATATACGGCGAAACTGCCTGAATATGCGGGAGTTTCTTCAAACGCGCCTGCAAATCCGCGGACGGTTTATATGCCGGGGAAAACTCCATGGTAACGGGGGAATTAGTCCCCACCAGTTTATCCTGCAGGTAATTATCAAAACCGCTCATCACCGCGATAACCACTATCATCACCATCACCCCGATGGTGATACCGATGATAGAAATCAATCCGGTCAGAGAAATGATCTTTTTCCCCCCGTTTTTTTTAAGGTACCGCTGGCTAAGCCATAGTTCGCAAAGCATAGTATGTCCCGCAAAGTCTCGGGTATCGGGTGTAGAAAAAAATCCCTCCCGGCCCCTATTCCCTGCTCTCTTCACTCGGTCTTAACAAGGGAAACAAGATCACGTCCCTGATCGAGGCCTGATTGGTCAATAACATCACTAACCTGTCGATCCCGATACCCAGCCCTCCTGCCGGAGGCATACCGTGTTCAAGGGCCAGGACAAATCCCTCATCCACGGCTTTGGTGCCAGTTTCATTGCCTTCTTTAATTTCTTCTTCAAAACGCCGGCGCTGTTCTATCGGATCGTTCAACTCGGTATACGCGTTGGCAACTTCCATGCCCGCAATGAACAACTCAAACCGCTGGGATAATAACGGATTATCCTTTTTGGTCTTGGCCAACGGGCACAAACTTGTATAGTAATCGGTCACAAAGGTCGGGTTCATGCTCATATCCTGTTCCAGGATATCCTCGATTATTTTATTGATCTGCGTGCGGGTCAATTTCGTATTCTCGCGGGCCAATCCCTTCGCGTGGAGTTTCTCCAGCATCACCGGCGGTTCATCCGAGGGGTCGATATCGAATTTCTCCTTCACGATCGCCGCGAAAGAACGAACCTGCCAGGGAGGCGTAAAATCGGCCTTTTTCCCCTGATAATCGAAAACCACGCTCCCGAATATCTCCTGGGCCGCGCTGACGATAAGATCCTGGCACAGCCGCATCATAAATTCCATGTCCCCGTACGCGCAATACACCTCAAGCATGGTGAATTCGGGATTGTGCTTGATGGAAACCCCTTCATTGCGGAAACTGCGGTTGATCTCATACACCCGGTCCATGCCGCCCACCAGCAGCATTTTAAGATACAGCTCCGGGGCAATCCTTAAAAACAAATCCATATCGTACTCATTATGATGGGTCTTAAAAGGCCTCCCGGCAGCGCCTCCGGCCATAGTATGCATCATCGGCGTTTCCACTTCCAGGAATCCCCGATTATCCAACTGATTCCGGATAGACTTGATGATCCGGGAACGCAGGGGAAAAACATTACGCGATTCCTCGTTGCTGACCAGGTCAAGATACCGCTGGCGGTAGCGTATCTCGATATCCTTCAGCCCGTGCCATTTCTCAGGCAGGGGCCTGAGAGCCTTGGACAAAATATCAATATCCTCGACCTTTACGGTGAGTTCATTGGTATGGGTCTTAAAAAGCTCCCCGCTCACGCCCACGATATCCGCGATATCGAAATTTTCCAGCAGGACGGTTTTTTCCTTTTTCAAAACATCCACCTTCATATAAAGCTGGATCTTTCCGGTAGCGTCGCGAAGATCGGCAAAAGTAACTTTCCCGTGGGAACGTTTCGCGGTGATCCTGCCGCACAGGCTCACCTTTTTCCCTTCCTGGAAATCTCCCAAAACCTGGCCGATCTGCATATGCCCGGGGTCAGGCCGGGGATACACATCAATGCCGTTTTCCTTAAGCGCGGCTAATTTTGCTTTACGTTGTTCGATAATCTCGTTCAATTCCATTTGAATATACCCCTTCCCTTAGGGATACAGCTTCAACCTGCGCTATATCCTTTAGAATATATAGTTTATACATTATATAGTAGAAAATACCGGGTGTCAATCTCAATTGGGGAACGCCCACGTAGGGGCGAACGCCGTTCGCCCCTACGCCCAACGAGATCAACCCCTCTTTTCTTATACCCTGAAAGGCTGTATCTTATTCTCTTCGAGCTGAAGAAGGGGAACGGCATGTTCGATCCGGTAGGGACCGATCCCCTGCCTCTCGATTTGGGAAACACACCCCACACTTCCCAGGTTTTCGGCGACGTCTTCCGCCAATTGCCGGACATATGTCCCCTTGGAACATTTAAGGAAGAATTGTATATCGGGCAAGGCCAACCGCAAAAGACGCAAATCTTTGATAATTACTTTGCGCGGCTGACGCTCTACTTGTTTTCCTTTACGGGCAAGCGCGTAAAGCCTTCTCCCTTTATGCTTTAACGCGGAATACATAGGAGGAACCTGCATGCTTTCGCCTAAATAAGAAGAGAAAACCTCCTTGATCTTTTCTTCGCTGATATTCTCGAATCCCTTGCGTTCAATAACCGTTCCCTGTATATCCCCGCTGTCGGTCTTTGCTCCAAGGGTAAGGGTAGCCGCGTATTCTTTTTCAAAAGAAAGGAACCGGTCAAAGAGCCGCGTGCATTTGCCCAACAGGAGCACAAGAACCCCGGTGGCCAGCGGATCAAGCGTCCCGGCATGACCTATCTTTTTCATCCCCAATTTCCTGCGCGCGAAATCGACTACATCATGCGAGGTCATACCGGTGGGTTTATTGACAATCAGGATACCGTCTTTCATAAAAAACCCTTCTGGGGTAGGGGCGAACGGCCGTTCGCCCCTCCTAATCAAAAATAATCGTTATTCTTCAGGTACTCGACATAGTCATTAATAGCTTCCTCAAGAGTAAGGAACTCATGGCTGCAGCCTGCGCTTCTCAGTTTTCTCAGGTCCGCCTCGGTAAAATACTGGTATTTCTCCCGCAGAACCGGCGGCATATCTATATATTCTATCCCGGGTTTTATCTTAAGCGCGGAAAAAAGCGCCCCGGCCAGGTCATTCCAGGAACGCGCCAATCCGGTACCGAGATTGAATATGCCTTTTTTATCCGGGTGTTCGATAAAATAAAAAAGTACATCCACCGCATCCTTGACATACACAAAATCCCTTTTTTGCTCGCCGTGGGCATAGTCATCCCGGTATGACTTAAAGAGCCGCATCTTCTCTCCCTCCGCCAGCGAAGAAAATACCTTGGCCGGCACGCTTCTCATATCTCCCTTATGATATTCGTTGGGCCCGAAAACATTGAAAAATTTGAACCCGGTTACTTTATCCGCCAGCTTGTTCTTTATAAGCCATAGATCGAATAAATATTTTGAATATCCGTACATATTCAGCGGCTTCAAATGCAGGGTATTTTCGTCTTCATCGCTGTAACCTTGTTCACCGGCACCATAGGTAGCCGCGGAAGAGGCGTACAGAAAAACAGCCTTTTCGGCAAGGGCGAACTTTGCCAGTTTCAAGGAATAAACATAATTATTTTCAATAAGATAAGACGCGTCAAGCTCGGTGGTCGAAGTACAGGCGCCCAAATGTATGATAACGTCAAACGCCTTCTTCAGTTTGCCGCTTTCCAGGCAATCCATAAAATCGCCTTTCTCCATATACTCCTGGAAACCCTTTCCTATCAAGTTCTTCCATTTCTCGGAACAACCGAGATGATCGACCACCGTAATATCGTCGATACTCTCGTTGTTGAGTTTCTTTAAAAGACAACTCCCGATAAACCCGGCGCCGCCAGTCAGCAGGACTTTCATACGGTACTCCCTGTTACAGGTTAATAATCCCTTTAACTTACCGCAAAATATACTATAATATAATAGATTTAAAAAAGCAATTAGTCAAGAACGCATTATTCTGAGGTAGTATCTCTATGACCGCATTCCTTATCAAATGGCTCGTCAACATCTCCGCCCTGCTCTTAGTAACCGGGATCGTACCGGGGATATACGTGGACAAGTGGCAGACCGCGGCTGTCGCCGCCCTGGTACTGGGGTTGTTAAACGCCTTCTTACGCCCCCTCCTTCTGCTCCTGACCCTGCCGTTCAACATCCTCTCGCTGGGAATCCTGACCCTGGTGATCAACGCGGCCTTGTTTTACCTGGCCTCGGAGCTGGTCAAAGGCTTCCACATCGCCAATTTCACCAGCGCGTTCTTCGGCGCGCTTCTTTTCAGTATCATCAGTTTTATCCTCGGCCTCTTCATCAACCCTTCCCCGATAAAACCCGCCATGAACGCGGCGGAAAAAACAAAACACCGGAACCCGCCGAAGAACGATGTTATCGACGTCGAAGGAAACGTGGTGGACCATGAATGAGAGTAAAAACACCGTTTATAAATTCCTGGCTTCCAGTCTACTGAACAAAGAGCTGGCTTCCCGCTATAACGTCTGCCATTGCCCTGCATGCAGAAACGCCATGGTCGAGCACATCATAACCAACACCCCCACCGCCTATTTCTCGCAGTTACAGCGCGCCGGAACCAAAGATATGGATAATTCTCCGTACGCCGCTAAGATACTTCCTTTTATTACGGCGGCCATTGAAACGATCGCCCGGAACCCCACGCATAAAACCGACGGCAAAACCGAAGAGAAATACCAGCAGATGGTAAAAAGGATTCTTGAAGACCGCCGCCTGGATTTCCGTTTCTGCCATCAGGATGCCCTGCGCAGGCGGGTGTGCGAGCGCATGCAGGAATACGGACTGACTTCCTACACCGAATACCTCGAACAACTCATACGGAACCCGGATGAATACAACCGGCTTTTCAACCCTTTCAGCATGTACATGCCCGGATTTTTCATCGACGAAGAAATATGGGTCACCATAAAATACATGCTCGAAAATATCGCCCGCACCAAAATGGCGGAAAACAATATGGAGATCACGGTCTGGAACGCGGGCGCAGGCAGAGGAGAGGACGCCTTTTCTCTGGCCATGCTTTTTCTGGAAGCACTCGGGTACAATGCCGAGAAATTCAAAGTGCGCATCATCGCCACCGAGCAGGACAAAGACTGCCTTGAATTCCTCAAAAACCCCCGGTACAACCGCGAAGACCTGCAGGAGAAAAAAACTATGCGTATCCGGTATTTCAATATCATCGGGCTGGAATACCGGCCGAAGGATGAAATAAAAAAACTGGTCTCGTTCCGGGAACTGAATCTGCGCACCGCCGATATTATAAAAGATACGGATGTAATTCTCTGCCGCAATACCTTCCCCTACCTCAATCGCACCGAACAAAAACACCTGTTGTACAAATTCCACCGTTCGCTCAAACCTCAGGGATACATCGTTCTCGGAAAGGTGGAAAAAATCATAGACGAAAAAACCGATATCGCTTTCCAGGAGATCGACGCCGGCTCGAGGATATACAAGAAGAAATAAGCTATTAGGCTCTCGGGGCCAGACTGTAAGCTCCCCAGTCTCCCAAAATCAAAATAAGTCTTAATCACGGGATCCATCCCGCCGGGGAGCGATGGAAAAACACCTCTTGGCCTCTTAATACTTTTATTTTTTTCAAGCCAAAAACATTTCGGGCAATCCAGAAAAATATTTAAGCTTTCCGGTGACAATCGTATGCTATTCATTTGATCCTCGTGTTATAAGTTTTCTCACCCCAACAAATTCAATATCACCTTGACCATCGGTTCTTTTTCTGATGATTTACTGGCGGCGATCATCAGAGTTAAAGCGACAAGGGCGTTGTTATCAATTCGTTGGCTGCCGTCCTTGCGCAAAAGAATACCGTTTCTCTTCAGGAAACAAATAAAAAGTGTGGCGGCAATACGCTTATTGCCGTCAACAAAACTGTGGTTCTTGGTGACGAAATACAATAAGTACGCGGCCTTCTCTTCAACGGTCGGATAAAGGTCCTCTCCGCCAAAGGTCTGATAAATGACGCTAATCGAGCTTTGAAAGCTCTTGTCCTTTTCCTGTCCGACAAACGTGGAATCATTAAACTTTCGCTTCATTGTTTCAATGATTTCTCTGGCCTCTTCATAGGTAAGCTCAAATTTCGTCTGCTTCGTCCCCCTAGGTACTGAAAGCTTTTGATGGTCGTAATCATCTAAAATATCTAACGCCCGGCTGTATTCTGTTATAACCTGAATCAAGCCCTTAGCGTCATCCGAAATATTCTCAAGCTGAATAATATTTTTAAGAAGACTAAGGGATTTCTGTAATTCGAGATATTTATGCTCAGCGGCCTTAAGACGTTTCTCATTGATCGTATAGCCGTCAACTAAATGCTTACGAAGGACACTCGTCGCCCAAATGCGGAATTGCGTGCCCCGTTTTGAATTCACGCGGTAGCCGACAGAAATAATCATATCTAGATTATAAAACTGGGTTTGATAGACCTTGCCGTCTTCAGCAGTATGTGCAAATTTTGCACATACTGACTTTCTATCCAACTCTTTGGTATAAAATATGTTGCGGATATGCTTGGTGATAACGCTTCGCTCCGTATTGAAAAGCTCGGACATATGCCTCTGGGTAAGCCAGACGGTCTCTTTCTCAAGATGGACCTCGACGCCCTTCTTATATAAGATAATTCGGCCTTTTAAGGATTCGCTTGGATTCACTTTTTACGTCCTTTTCGTGCAATTGTGGTACTTTTATCCTCTGTCCCCTGTGTCTTTTTCCAATCTTCTATTTCCTGAACGTCAAAGCGCCATTGATCGCCGATTTTAAAGCCTGGAATTTTACCGGCACGTGCCAGGCGTTTTACTGTGTAAGGATGGACTCGTAGATATTGGGCTATTTCGTCAGCAGTATATGTTGCGTGGGCCATAATTTTTTAACTCCTCTAATAAAATTCCGCTGTTCAAGATATTGTATATTATACCACTATATTTATGGCTCACAATGAAATATTGCCCGCCCCAAAAAGTGTCAGAAAAACATTTACAGAGGGCTTCTGAAAGTATAATAAAACCTATATTAAATTTTTTTCAGCACTTGCAATTTTAGAATCTCGAGGGCGGCGGGGAACGGTGAGAGCGTCCGGGCGAGCACTCCCTGGATGTATGAAACACAAACGCCGTAGTTGGTGAGCGGGACCCCGGATTCTTTCGCTTTCTGGATCCTGAAAAGCATTTCTCTTCGGGTAAGCATGCATGCGCCGCAGTGTATGATCAGTTTATACCCGCGCAGGTCATCCGGGTAATCCCTGCCCGCGCACACATCGACTTGCACATCGACACCCGTGTACTGTCTGAGCCAGCGGGGGATCTTGACCCTCCCGATGTCGTCCTCGATGGCGTGATGGCTGCACCCTTCGGCAATAAGAACCGTATCCCCGGACTGTAAACCGTCGATCGCCCCGGCTCCCCGTACCGCTTCCAGCAAGTCGCCTTTCAAGCGCGAGAAAAGTATGGAAAAAGTCGTGCACTTTACGCCCTTCGGCGTATCCGCGGCCATTTTCTGCACCACCTGAGAATCGCAAACTACGATATCCGGAGGAACGCTTAATCTTTTCAGGATATGCGCGTATTCCCGCTCCTTGACCACCAGTACCGCGGCATCGTTATCCAACACGTCCCTGATCGCCTGGACCTGCGGCAGGATGATCCTCCCTTTCGGCGCCTCCAGATCGATAGGAACTATCAACACGGCCAGCCCCGCAGGAGGCACCAGGTCGCCGATGAGCGGCGGCGGATTCAGGAATTCATCGGGACAGACCTCCAGGAGGTACTTTTTCAAAATGTTGACGTATGTATCCCGCTTCGCAAAGTCCACGCTTGAGCACTGCATAACCCGCGCAGTCCGTTCACCGGCCGCGGACAGGAACTGTTCACCGGGTAAATGCAGGTCGGTCTTGTTAACCGCTACGATAACCGGCACATTCCTCTGAGAAGCCTCTTTCACAATCTCCTCTTCGTATTCCGCCCATACATCCGGTTCGGTTATCAAAACGATCACATCCGCCCGGTCGAATATCTTGCGCGATTTTTTCAGCCGGGCGCCGGAAAGTTCCGAGGTATCGTCTTCCCCCGCCGTATCCAGGAACACCACCGGTCCCAAAGGAAGCAACTCCATAGCTTTCTCGACCACATCGGTAGTAGTACCCGCTACCGGAGAAGTAATAGCCACATCCTGGCCCGCGACCAAGTTGAGAAAGCTCGATTTCCCAACGTTGGTACGCCCGAAAATACCGATCTGTAATCGAAGAGACTTAGGTGTCTTACGCATGTATTCTGTATGTTAGTGTGTATGTATAAAGTGTGTGAGAAAAATATGCGCTATTTATATCCCAGCGATGTAAGATTGCTCGGGGCGAACGTTTTTTCTATCAGGTCTTTTCCCAGTTTATCAACCAGAAAATCTTTCAAGGTCTCTTTCCCGGACCCTTCGAATTCTTTCAGCAAGGCTTCCGCCTTTTCATATCCGAGGTGAGGAAGAAGCGCGGTTATAATCCCCGGGCTGCGGTCAAAATACTCCCGGCATTTTTCCTCATTCGCGCGTATGCCGGCGATATGACCGGCAAAAACCCGATTCGCGGCGCACAGCAGGTCCAGCGACCCCAGCATCGCCCAGCTTAAAAGCGGCATGAACTCATTGATCTGCAGGGTGCTCCGGGAACAGGCTTCCGTAACCGTCCGGTCATAGGGAATTGCGGCCAGCGCGGACTGTATCACCGCTTCCAGGATAACCGGGTTCACTTTTCCCGGCATAATGGAAGAGCCCGCCTGTAACGCGGGAAGCCCGATCTCTCCCAACAAATGCAGGATCCTCAAATCTCCGGAAATCTTGATCAAGTTACAGGCATGCGCATTCAGGATCCCGGAGACTTCCACAAAACAATCGGTATTAGCGGTAGCATCCAGGACATTCTCCGCGCGCGCGAGGCCCATACCGGTCACCTCCCGGAGTTTCTCGATGACCAGGAATATATACGCCCGCGGCGCGGTCAAACCCGTGCCCACCGCCGTGCCTCCCGCGTTAACCGTACGCAGGCGCTCCTCGCTTTTGAACGTCCGCCAGCGGTCTCGGGCGATCGCCTCGGCAAAAGCCCCGAATTCAACGCCCAGGGTAATGGGCACCGCTTCCTGCAATTCAGTGCGCCCGATCTTTACTATTGAAGCAAACTCCTTTTCTTTTTTCTGGAATGCCGCCTGCGTTGCCGTTATCTCCCGGCTGAGATCCCGCAGACGCCGGATACAGGCGATCTTTAAAGCGGTAGGGTAAACATCATTAGTAGACTGATGCCGATTTACGTCCTCGATGGGGTGCACAATCCGGTAATCGCCTTTCTCCCCGCCCAAAATCTCTATGGCGCGGTTAGCGATAACCTCATTCATATTCATATTGGTCGATGTCCCGGCGCCGCCCTGCAAAGCATCCAGCGGAAACTGATCTTGAAATCTACCCCCGCTTATCTCGTCACAAGCGGTCTCTATGGCTTCGGCTTTGCGCGCCTCCAGATACCCCAATTCGGCATTCGCCAGACAGGCGGCCTTTTTCACCGCCGCCAAGGACTCGATAAGAACGGGATTCACCGGATACCCGCTCATCCTGAAATTATTCACCGCCCGCAAAGTATGGATCCCCCAATACGCGTCTGCGGGTATTTTTTCTTCTCCCAATAAGTCTCGTTCAACTCTCGATTTACTCATCTCGATATCTCATCTCGATACCGGGGACAGGTTCTGCTTTGACTCTGCACCCGGTACAGCTTTAATTGGGGGACAGGTACCGCTTTGACTCTGCACCCGGTACCGGTTCAAAGCTGTACCGGGTACAGGGGTAATCGGGAACCTGTCCCCTGAGGGACCAACAAGAAAATCACTTCACACGAACCGTTCAGCGATAACTTCCTTGCCGGCAGGCAAACCAGCCGGCGATTTTCAGTGGTTAGGAAAGTGTTTTATACTTTCCTATACCATAAAAAAGCCCATCCTGCAATAAGGATAGGCGTTCGTTTTCTCCCTAGGTTTCAGAGTATTCCTCCTTACCGCAGGCAATTCAACTCATAGGTTGAAGGGTGTAGAATTCGTTTATCTCCTATACACCGGCCGGCCTTTGTACGTGGTGTGCAAAAGCTTCTCGGATTTTTCGCTCAGCGGCTTTTCCAAAAATTCGCTGTATAAGCGTTTGATATACGGGTTCTGGTGGGACAAACGCACCTCTTTTCCCTTATCGTCTTCATACAAAACTTTGGCCCTTTTTATCCTGAGTTCATCGGTGACCATGTACGGCTGTCCGCCGCCGCCCACGCATCCGCCCGGACAGGCCATGACTTCTATAAAATGATAAGGCAGTTCTTCTCCCCTGAGCTTGGCCTCCCGCACCTTATTCAATACATATTCCACGTTGCTCAGACCGTGGGCAATGGCGAGCTTCAGTTTCTTGCCGCCTATCTCCACTTCGGTCTCCTTGACCCCTTTTAAACCCCTGACATTCTCAAATTCGACTTTTTCCAATTCACGGCCGGTGATAAAATAATGCGCGGTGCGCAGGGCCGCTTCCATGACTCCGCCGGTGGCGCCGAATATAACGCCCGCGCCGGCGTATTCCCCGAGGATGCTGTCCGCTTCCTCATCCGGAAGGCCCATGAAGTCTATCCCCGCCTGACGGATCATGCGGGCAAGTTCACGGGTAGCCAAGACCACGTCGATATCCTGGTATCCGGACGCGGACATCTCGTCGCTGCGGGTAATCTCGTATTTCTTGGAGGTGCAGGGCATAATGGAAACCATGTATATTTTCGCCGGGTCAATACCCATTTTTTGGGCATAATAGGTCTTTGATAAAACTCCCAGTATCTCGTGCGGCGATTTGCAGGATGAAAAATGGTCGATCATATCGGTATGGAATTTCTCCATGAAATCAACCCAAGACGGACAACAGGTAGTGATCAACGGCAGGGGGCGTTTGCCGGCCAGCAGACGCTGTTCGAGTTCGCTGGCCTCCTCCATGATGGTCACGTCCGCGGCAAAATTGGTATCAAAAACAGCCTTGAAACCCAGCCTGCGGAAAAGAGCGTAGAGTTTCTTGGTTAAATTTTTCCCCGCATAACCGAATGCCTCGCCGATCGATGCCCTGACCGCGGGAGCGATCTGCACTACACAATATTTATCCTGGTCCTGCAGAGCCTGCCAGACTTTGGCGGTATGGTCCTGTTCGACAAAAGCGCCCGTGGGGCAGTGCGCCGCGCATTGCCCGCAGCGCACGCACGGCGAATCCGCCAGAAGGATATCCCCGGCGGGAGAGATCCGGGTCTTTATCCCCCGTTCCAGAAACGACAACGCCCAGACATCCTGCATCTCCTGGCAGGCATACACGCATCTGCCGCAGAGGATGCATTTCTTGGGGTCGAGGTCGACCGCTTTGGTGGAAGTATCTATGGGAAGATCCCTCAAAAATTGGGGGAACGATTCCGCGCGTATGCCGAAGTCGGCCACTAATTTCTGAAGTTCGCAGGACTCGTTCCTCGCGCATTTCAAACAATCATTGGGATGATTGGACAAGATCAATTCTATGACCGTCCGGCGTATCTCAACGATCTCCGGGTCGTGGGTAATGATATCCATCCCTTCGGCGACCGGGGTACAGCAGGAACGGAGCATTTTATTGGAACCTTTTACCTTGACGATACAGATGCCGCAGCTTGCCGACGGAGGCAAATCCGGATGCTTGCACAAAGTAGGTATCTTTATCTGCACCCGGCGCGCGGCTTCCAGAATGGTTGTGCCTTCTTCAACCCGTATCAAAATATTATTTATCTTTGCCTGGACCACTTTTGCCATATATTCCTCAATTATATTTATCCGGAAATGCCCCGTTGGAAACACCTATCGGCTGCTTCCTGCCGTTTAGTTTTTAACGGGGTATTCCTCTATTCCTTAACAACCGCTTTGAATTTACAAACCTCAAAACAGCGTTCGCATTTAGTGCATTTAGCGGGGTCTATGGTATATCCTTCTTCTTTACTGCCGGAAATGGCCAGCGAAGCGCAGTTCTTCATGCATACGCCACATCTTTTACATTTATCCTGCAGTATCTTGAAATTCAGCAGATGCGTGCATTTTTTAGCCGCGCATTTCTTGTTCAGGATATGCTCTTTATATTCATCCTCGAAATAACGCAGGGTAGAAATGACCGGGTTCGAGGCAGTCTGCCCAAGCCCGCACAAAGAAGCCTTCTGCATGGCGAAAGAGATACGCTTCAGGGTATTCAGGTCCTCCAGGGTACCCTGCCCCTCGGAGATCTTATTCAGAATACCGAGCAGCTGAAACCCGCCGATACGGCAGGGAGGGCATTTACCGCAGGACTCCTCCACGCAAAATTTAAGGTAAAACTTGGCGATATCCACCATACAATCGTCCGTATCCATGACGATCATGCCGCCCGACCCCATGATCGAGCCCAGTTTCTGCAAATTCTCATAATCTACCGGCGTATCCAGAAACTCCGCGGGAATAACGCCTCCGGACGGACCGCCGGTCTGTACCGCCTTCAGTTCTTTCCCGGAAAAAGTCCCTCCGCCTATATCGTAAACGATCTCTCTGAGCGTAATGCCCATGGGCACTTCCACCAGCCCGGAATTTTTCACTTTTCCGGTGACCGCGAAAACCTTGGTACCTTTAGAGGTCTGCGTTCCCACCCGCGCAAAATATTCCCCGCCTTTTGCAATAACATAAGGAACATTTGCCAAGGTCTCCACGTTATTGATGACCGTAGGTTTATCCCATAAGCCCCGTACCGACGGATACGGCGGACGCGGACGGGGTGTGCCGCGTTTTCCTTCGATAGAGGCGATAAGCGCGGTCTCTTCCCCGCAGACAAACGCCCCCGCCCCCAACCGGATATCCAAATCTAAACTAAACTGACTGCCCAATATTTCTTTGCCCAACAGGCCGTATTCATAGGCCTGGGCAATCGCCTTCTGTATCCTTTCAACCGCCAGCGGGTATTCCGCCCTGATATAAAAATATCCTTTGGACGCTCCTACGACAAAAGCGGCGATGACCAATCCCTCGATGACCGAATGGGGATCGCTTTCCAGGACGCTGCGGTCCATATACGCGCCCGGATCCCCTTCATCGGCATTGCAGATGACGAATTTTTCCTTCGATTTGACCCCGCGGGTAAAATTCCATTTCATCCAGGTGGGATATCCGGCTCCACCACGCCCCCGGAGACCGCTTTTCTTCATTTCTTCGATTACTTTTTCCGGGCCGAGCTCGAACAGCGATTTCTTCAATGCCTGGTAGCCGCCCGCCTCCATATATTCATCTATGCTCTCCGGATCTATCTCCCCGCAGTTGCGCAGTACGATACGCAGCTGCTTAACTTCCTTTTTCAACAGCAGCGCATCCACGATCCGGCCGTTCTTAACGGTTTCATCCACGATGCGCTTGACATCTTCATTCTTCAGATTGGCGTAAAAGATATTGTCGGGAAGAATCTTAACCACAAATCCCTGGTTATACACGCCTACGTCGGCGGCCCTGACCACCTGTACCTGTTCATGAAGATTATCTTCCCGCAGGATATTCAAAAGAAGCGTGTAAAACTCTTTTGTCTTATCTTCCGTTCCGTAGTTGGTATCTTTGAGTAATATCGTTTTTGTATACATAGCTCTGTCTATCGTTTTATCTCTTCCATGTCGAAAATATAATCGTTCACCAGCATCTTACCGCAGACGTGCTTCTCGAGTATCTTTATGGCCGCGTCTTTGTTGACCCTGCCGTAAATAACCGCGGGCAGGCCTTCAATATGCACTTCAACCAGGGGCTCGGCATAACACATGCCCAGGCAGCCGCATTTCTTCACCTCAACCGGGATATTACGTTTCTTCACTTCTTCGGCAAGGACGTTAAAAACTTCCTGTGCGCCCGCGGCGATCCCGCAGGTGCTCAACCCCACTTTGATCCAGTCTTGGGACCGTTCCTTCTGCGCCTGCGCTTTCTTATCCAAATCCTCCCGGGTCAGTTTTTTCATAGCCTTATTCCTCTTTTACGTAACCGGATAATATTTCCATGATATCGCTCTTCTTCACCTTGCCGTATATCTTCCCGTCTATCTGGACCACCGGCGACAAACCGCAGCATCCCAGGCAGCGCACCACATCCAGGTGAAAATTACCGTCCTTGGTGGTCTGCCCTTCGTCAACGTCCAGGATATTCTTGATCTCCTTCAGTATCTCGGAAGCTCCTTTAAGGTAACAGGCGGTCCCCATGCACATCGCGATCTTGTGCTTGCCGGGCGGCTGCAGCTTGAAGAAGTTATAAAAAGTGATGACTTCATATATCCGGGCCAGCGGCACGTCAAGCATCTGGGACAACTCGATGGAAAACTCACGCGGGACGTACCCGTGATGGTTCTGAATCTCGTGCAGGATCATAATAAGGTTCCCCTCTTTATCCTTCCACTTATCCACCAGGCCTTTGATCTCGTAACGAATAGCCTCTTTTTCCATACTTTCAGCCGATTTGAACAACTTTTGTGTTTTAGAACCGGGATTTGCCCCGTTAGAAACTATACCGCAGGCCGTATCCGACAGGTGTTTCTAACGGGGTTCACCCCGTTAGAAACTGTACCGCGGGTCTTGCCCGATAGAGGTTTCTAACGGGGCGGACCTCCGTAGTCAATAATAAACGCGGGGGAAATTCGAAGTTTAGAGAATCCTTAATATACCACCTTCCTAAAAAAAATCAAGCATTTTTTTAACCGAATTCACTTTCAAAAACACAAATCCCGCTCGTCATTTTTTATGCGGTCATGGAATTCCCTGAACGTGCGGTATAATTCCGGAGAAAAATCCGCGGGGACCCTTTTTTCGATCTCCGCGCACTCCCGGGCAATCATGGCTTCTCCTATGGACTTTGTCTCCACAGAAGCAAAATCCTCAAGCCACTCCTGAAAAGTCAGCACGGCATTCAGTTTACAAAAACAGCCTTCTTTGCCGCTTTTGAGCATAGTCATAATATTATTTCCTGTCCGGCCGCAGCGATAACCGGCGGTACAGAAAGAAGTAATATACCCCAGTGAAACCAATTCACGGATCACCTCATCCAGGCTGCGCGTATCGCCAAGGATAAACTGCTGGCGCTCTTCCTCCTGCTCATCATAACGATCGCTGTACGCGCCGATCCCAATCCGGGAGGAAGCGTCCCTCTGAGTACACATAGGAATGAGGTCGCGGATGAATTCCGGCCGCTCCCGGCAGGTAATAATCATCCCGGCGTACGGAATGGAAAGCCGTAAGACCGCGACCAGCCTTTTGAAATCACGGTCGGAAACCCCGTAACCGGTCTGCCGGACAAACGGGGTATTTGCCGCCGGTTCCATGCGCGGGAAAGAAACCGTATGCGGACCAACCCCGAATTTGTCCTCCAGGTCGCGCGCATGACAAAGCATCCCCATTACCTCGAACCGCCAATCATACAAACCAAACAACACCCCGATGGCCACATCATCGATCCCCGCTTCCATGGCGCGGTGCAGGGCGTATAACCGCCAGTGATAATTCCCCTTGAGGGTATTGGCCGGATGCACCCGGGCGTACGTCTGATGATGATACGTCTCCTGAAACACCTGATAAGTGCCTATGCCGGCTTCTTTGATCTTACGCAGATCATCCACACTCATGGGAGCGGCATTAATATTCACCCGGCGGATCTCCCCCCGCACAGGAACGTCCCGTCCGCAAGCCCGTAGCAGGGAATCTCGAGCCGGAGCCGCCTTCACGCTATAGACCTCGCGCATGGTCCGACAAATATAATCCGCTCCCGAAAAAGGGTGCTCGCCGCAAACTAAAATCAACCTCTTGTGCCCGATCCTGCCCGCGATAACTTCGACTTCTTTTCTTACTTCTTCCATAGTAAGCTGTCTGCGTTTTATGGCCTTATTTTCACTCCTAAACCCGCAATAAAGACAGTTATTCACACAAAGATTACTGCAGTAAAGCGGCGCAAAAGTAACTACCCGGTTATCATAAACTTTGGTCTTTATCTTCGCGGCCGCCGCGAAGATCTCCTGCCAGACCCCTTCATCCTGCACATTCAATAAACATGCCGTCTCTTCCGGTAAAAGAGTATTGATCCCCAGGGATTTAGAAATAATATCCCTTATTTTCTGCGGATCAGGATCCTTATGGCCGGCCACCAGAGCATCGATCTTCACATCATCGATAAAATCCCTGCCCTTTTTCAAATACGGGGTGATTTCCTCTTTTTTTATAACCTCGCGTATCCACGCGGCAGACTCAATACATGTATTTTTCATATGTTTCCCTCTGTCTTCTTATAAACTATTACACTTTTGTCAAAGTCGACTTTACCGTGACATCTTTTACCATCCCCAGTTTTCCGGTGAGAGCGCCGATTTCATCGGTAGTAGCATCAACGATAAGCGTGATAATACTCAACTCCCTCTCTTGATAGGGTATACCCATGCGGCCGATAACGATATTCCCGAACTGCGTAAGAATATCATTCACCCGAGGAGCCGCGTCGGTCCTGTTCTTAACGATTATCGCCACCACTCCAACGTTCCGGTCTGCCATCTCAAATTCCTCCGTTTGCCGCGACTACAGCCGCGGCTACAGCAATTGTCATGCCGCCCATAAACCAAAAAAGCTATCCTGCTTCAAGGATAGCTTTTTTATCCACTCCATCCCCTAGGTCTTAGAAAAACTCCTCAACCGCAGGCTTTCTTAGTATACCATTTACTTCTTTTTCCGCAAGACAAAAAATATTTCCATTTCCATCGTCCCCCGGTTCCCCGCGCCGCCCCGCAGGGGAAAATCAACCTTCCCTATCAACTCATAATCATTTTTCAGCAACGCGGTGAGTTCTTTGGAAACTATAGCCAGGCCTACCGTCGAAGATACTTTTTTCCCGACTTCATACGGCGGCTTAAAAAGATCGGCTATGACCCCGCCGGGCTTTAAAAAATCCTTCAAACCGGGAAGGACGTCTTTCAACACCATATTGCTCACATCCGCCGATATAATATCGAACTCTTCTTCGCCCAGAGAGGCCTTCATCTCCTTCGAATCACGGGCATCCATCCCGCCGCAAAAAATGAACGCGGGTTACGCATAATTTTCTCATGCACGCACTCTTTGGCGATATCGACACCGGCCACCTTTGCCGCGCCGCGGCTCAAGAAAAAATCCGCGAACCCTCCGGTGGAACAACCTACGTCCAAAACATTCAAACCCCGGACATTCCCGGGTTTAATCAAGTGAAGCGCCTTTGAGCGAGTCTCAACAAGTTTATTTTAAATAAATATTTATCCAACCGCATAACACCTCTCATGAAAACAATACCGCTTTAGATTTAATTCCGGATTCCCGGCTCCCGGTTCCGAAAAAATAAATCAGATTTTCCCGCGCTTCTCTCCCATGATCTTCTCCGCAGACTCCGTAATTTCCCCGTTAAAAAGCGGTTTGCGCAAATACTCATCCCTGCCCCCGGCTTTAATAAAATCCATCAGGGACCGCTCTATCTCCTGCGGAAAACCTGAAAGAAGAACCACGTCCGCTTCCAGGGCGATTTCTTTAACCTTTCTACATATCTCGACGCCGTTCATCCCCTGCATCACCAGGTCGATAAAAACGATATCCGGCCGTTCTTTCCCGGCGATATCGAATATTTCCTCCGGCTCAACCGCGCCGAAAACCGTGAATCCTTCCCTCTCCAGCTCTCCACATACCGATTCCAGGTTCGGATTATCGTCGTCGGCAACCAATATTTTCCCTTTATCCATGACCCTGCTCTTATTTTTTTTCCAGGATCTTCTCAAGCTCCAAAATCCTGTTTTTCAAATCTCTCATCTTCAGCTCCCTGCCCACCATCACTCTCTGAAACCGCTCCAAGTCACGTATCTTATCATGAAACTGAGCTTGCATGCGCCTCTGTTCGGTTACTTCAATGGCCACCTCCAAACGCACCAACCGGCCGTCTATCCAGCGGATAGCCTGGTCCCGGCACTGATACCATTTCCCGTCCTGGCTTTTCTGAGACTCCCAAACCAGGACCCCTGTAGGATTCCCCTGGGCATCGATCAGTTTATTATTCGTGCAAAACAAACACGGCCCATTCTGCCCTTTCTGCAAAGTCTGCCAGCAAGGCTTACCCACAACCGCTCCCCAGCGTTCCAAACCGATCTTATTGAGGAAGAGAATCTCATATGTTTCCATGTCCGCGACATAAACCAAAGCGTCCAGGCTGTCCATGACCGTCTGGAATCGTTCGTGCGATTTTTGCAGAGCCTCCTCGGCCGTTTTATAAACGCTCATATCCCTGATTGTCTCGATGGCACCGATGATATCCCCGTCTTCGTCGAATAAAGTAGTTGCCGCTCCCCATAAATACCGTGTTTTTTCCGAAGAACGCAGGGTCAACATCGATTCCCCTACTAATAAATTTCCTTCCCGCTTCAAATTGGAATACCGCTTCTCGGCTTCCACATCAGGATGCAGGGCCAGATCCACCAAGATCGGCCTGCGCTCCCCGTAAAACGGGAGCGCGTATTCATACTCCCTTTTGCCTATCATATCCTTGGCCGCGATGCCGGTCAAATCTTCCATTCCTTTATTCCATACAATGACCGCTCCGCCTTTATCGATAACAAACGTGGGATCGGGCAGAAAATTCAGCGTCTGCATCAATTGTTGACGGGACAACCGCAGCGCTTCCTCCATGTTTTTACGCTCGGTTATATCCTCAAATACCTCAATCCCGCCGATCACCGCGCCGGAGCTGTCACGAAATAGCTCTGCGTTCTTGGAAACGACACGAAACTCTCCGTCTTTCATTTTGATCGTGCATTCTTTCCCTTTTATAAGCTCCTGTTCTCCGGGGAAAAACAAACCGCAGTGTTCTTTACAGGGAAACTCCGCGAACACAAAACACGGCTTACCTATTACCTCCGCTTTGGCGTAGCCGGTAAGCTCGCCTGCCCGTTTATTCCAGCCGGTTATGCACCGGTTGGTATCCACGGTGAATATCGCGTTGGGGCTGCCCTCGATGAGCAGTTCGATATATTCTTTGCTTTTTTTGTATATCTCCACGATCTCCCACATCAGCCGGGCGCTGTGCCCGCCGAGTATCTCCACTCCCGCAGGCGCGTATTGGGACAATTCCAGCTGGACGTTCTCGTTCCCGGTAACATTGATCATTTGATTAAGGCCGGGATTGCCCAAAAAGGTCTTAAAATCAACCGAATGAGCGATGCCCAAAGACTCAGCCAGCTTCATACCGGGCGCGTCGGCGTTAGTATCGGCTATACCCACGATACACACGGCAGGGATCCGGGATAAAAGCCCGAGAAGAGCCGTCCCTCCTTTTCCCGCTCCCACAATAAGTATATTACTGCTCATAAAACCACCTGTTTAGGCAGCTTAAAACCTTTTTCCGTAAAAAGCCTTCGGCAGGCTTCTACCACCGCCGGATCATAGAGGATCACTTTTTTCCGTATAATCTCATCCAGTACCACGTCCATGCTCAAGGCGACACGGTACGGCCTGTCACAGGACATAGCCTCTACCACGTCGGCGACCGCCACGATCTTCGATTCTATGAGGATATCCGGTTCTTTTAAATTATTCGGATATCCCGAGCCGTCCAGACGCTCATGATGCTGTAGCACGATCTGCGCCACCGGCCAGGGAAATTCTATCGGCTTCAAGATATCATAACCAAACTGGGGATGGTCTTTGACTATCCCGAATTCTATAGCGTCGAGTCTATCCGGCTTGGTAAGAATTTTATCCGGGACATAGATCTTACCGATATCATGAAGAAGCCCTGCCACCCGTATACCGTCAACCTGATGGCTGGGAAAATTAAGCTCCTGGGCTATAGCGCAGGAAAGGATGGCTACGCGGTGCTGGTGCCCGGCGGTATAGGGATCGCGTTTTTCCCCCGCGGAAGAGAGGGCTTCCACCGTCTCCAGCTGTATCCGGCGCAATTTCTCGAAACTTTCCCGGATCTTTTCCTCGGCCATCCGGTAATAGGTAACATCACGCACGGTGACCATGAACGCCTCCTGCCCTTCCCAAAGAATATTCTCGCCGCGCATTTCAACTATGATCTTCGAGTGGCCTTCCCGCTCGATCTCTATTTCCTTTTTCTCGCCGTTCCTCAAAGAATATCCCATAGAATTATTTAAGAGCGCATCTTTAGGATACCCGAGGACTTTTTCGGCAACCGGATTAATAAAACAAAGCCGGCCTTTTTTATCCAATACCATTACCCCGTCGCTGTTATTCTCGACCAGGTTCATAAAATTAACCCTGCTTCTCTGCAATTCCTCCTTAGACTCCTGCAGATCCTCAAGCATATTCAGGATCGCCTTCTGGTTCTGTTCAAAAATCCTGGACTGATCATTGATCTTAAGCTCCAGTATCTCATACAACGAAACCAGATTATCCCGTCCGTCAACCTTGGCACCGATAGAGTCGGGCCGGACGTCAAAATACCGGTTCAGTATCCGCCGCAGATTATCGACGGAGAACTGGTTCTGTTTTTCCATCTGTCCCATAAAATTATCATCCATAGGCATAGGCAAAAAAGACAAAAAAAAGGGGACGGTTCTATTTTTCCGGGAAAGAGCATCCTGCAAAAAAAATAGAACCGTCCCCTTTATCCCGTCCGTCAACCTTGGCACCGATAGAGTCGGGCCGGACGTCAAAATACCGGTTCAGTATCCGCCGCAGATTATCGACGGAGAACTGGTTCTGTTTTT
>JBAZGE010000022.1:0-28144 GCA_041653035.1 Candidatus Omnitrophota bacterium | reverse complement strand
ATTGGTTGCAGACGGGTCCGCCATTTTTGCCAGTACTAAACTCAGGCAAAAATGGCAGAGCAATTGAGCAATAGAACAATAGATGAGAAATTGTTCAATTGCGGTCTAATGCTTTATTGTTCTATTGCTCTAAAAAAGGTGACAAGATGCCTTTTATGTTCGAGAACCTTGAAGTTTATAAAAAAGCAATCGGTATTGCCGACGAATTAAATACTCTCACCGAATTATTCCCCAAGGGCAACTATTATTTATCGGATCAGTTAAATCGCGCTGTATTGTCCATCGCGACAAACATCGCCGAAGGAAATGGTAAATATCATAAGGCCGATAGGGTCAATTTCTTCCGCATTGCTCGCGGATCAGCATTCGAATGCATTCCCATCCTGGAATTATGTAAGCACAAGAAATTGATCAAAGAAGAGGCCGCTAAAGCCTTCAAAAGAAAGATTGGATGAGATTTGCAAGATGCTGTCGGGGCTTATGAATTATTGAACGAACCCTTCCGTCGAGAGCCGATTGGATTTTTGGCTTGAGTAGAAGGGGGTTCGAACTTTTTGACGAAATAACTAATGGAAGGAGGAGACATGGGCTCTAAAAAGAACATTTCGCTCTTAATCGGAATCGCAATCCCGATCTTAATGATTGTTTTAATCGCGCTGAGTATTTATTTGCCATCCTTTTTCGCTCCAGCTCCCCAGTTTAATTTTCTTTACGTTACGGAAGATAACTATGGTCAGAATTTTCAATTTGGTGTCGAAAATGGTGTATTGGTTAAGCGTGAAGTCAAATACCCTGAGCATTATATCCCGAAAGAGTCACGTTTATTTATTCATGATGTGATAAAAAACACGGACCGGGAGATTACATTTGAAGATGCCCGGAAGTTAAAACTTGACTCACGATTAAAATCACCTGATGGATATGAAGTTGTCTATGGTAGCACTGATTACGGATTTTTTCCGTTCTTCTATGGCGGGCATGATTATAATGCAATGTATCTTAAAGGGCATAACACAAGCAAGAAGCTCGATCTGCAAGCGTCAACGGACGGGCGATATTACTATCGTAACCGGCGTTTCCTTGGTTGGATAAGATAGGAGGAAAGACGATGGATAAAAAAGAGTTATTGAAAAATATCCAAGATTTAGCTTCTCAAAAAGAAATAACGAAAGAGGAGATTATTTCAGCTTTTGAAAATGGTGCCCGACTTGATAATGGGAGAGGAGATGTCGCGCCCCAAAAGGGAATCTCTCATATTTTATATTATATTGGGGGTGCTGTTGTATTTCTTGGTATCTCAGTTTTAATCTGGCAACATTGGACGGCACTTAATGGATCGACAAAGATTTTAAGCACATTGGGTGCGGGTATTGCTGCTTATATCACCGCTGTCTTTCTTAGCCGTGATGAGCGGCTTGAGTTTGTTGGCAGAGCTTTCTATTTCATTTCAGCTTTAGCCATGCCACTAGGTCTTCATGTAACTTTTTATGTTGCAGGTTTTGATACAGGTAGCTTGGGTATCCAGAGTATCGTTTCCGGGATACTTCTTACCACATTCCTCTTATCGTATTTTGTAGAACGCAAGACAGTATTTGCGCTTTTTAATATCATTTTCGGTGTATGGCTATTTTTTGCTTTCACAGGTTTCTTGGTAGGCAGTCGGCCAGGATTTGGATGGGAATTTTCCGCCTACCGTGTTCTATGTATAGGTGCATCTCTATCTTTAATTGGATATTATTTTACTGAAACATCACATCGATCCCTTACAGGTGCTTTATATGGATTTGGTGTTTTTTGTTTTCTTGGGGCAGCTTTGGCGCTCGGTGATTGGAAGCCCCATCAAAATGCTTTTTGGGAATTGGTATTTCCCGGGTTGATTTTTGGAGTGATGTTCTTAAGCGTATATTTGAAAAGTAAATCGTTTTTGACATTTGGCTCTCTTTATCTTATTGCTTATATTTTTAAGATCACAGGAGAGTACTTTGCGGACAGTTTAGGTTGGCCATTAGTCCTCGTTTTAACCGGATTAGGATTAATCGCTATCGGATACTTGCACTTTAATTTAAAACGAAAATATCTTTCCTGAAGCTATAAATATTGTCTGTGTGATGTTTCAGGGGTTTAAATGACGTAGTCGTAGTATGGTTTTGAATTTGTTGGTTCTTTGGGTTTTGCGGGTTTGTCGAACACGGGTTCGCCTGGCGTCCACGACTCCCCGCCAATTAGGATAGGGGTATCCGTCCGGTGAACACAGGTGTCTCTGACAAATCGGGAGAAGTTTTTTAAAATAGGTATCGCCGTGCCGTTATTTTCTGGACAATTGCCAGCGGTCAGGCAGGAGTTCGTGAAGACGTTTGGCGGGGTGGGACTGGATGCGCTGTAGGATGTCTTTCAAATAAATCCAAGTATTGATTTTATTCTTGCGACAGGTTGCGGTGAAGGTCATAAGCGTAGCCGCGGTATGGCCGCCGGTCTCGCTGCCGACAAAAAGCCAGTTCTTGCGGCCCAAGGCAATTGGCCGGACGGATACGTTCTTTCAATGGTAAAATCGTTCAATATGCCGGGCGGTTACACCGTTTTCATAAGGATAAGCAGGCAATCCGTATTTACGATTATGTGGACGTAAACGTTTCCGTATTGGCAAGGATGTTCCGGAAGCGGTTAAAAACTTATAAAATGCTCGGTTATTCAGTTGATGGTGAGCAAGAATCTCTGGCAATCTATGGAGGAAAAAATGAGATTCGCTCTTGATCTAAAGAGGCTTCAAGCGTTAGGGGATCTACCGCTCACTAAATTACTTACAATTTCGGGATTTGTGATAGAATACTGGTAATGGAACATTCGCATTCTCATCGGAAAAAGCGCTCACGTTTGATTATTTCAATCCTGCTCAATGCACTTATTACGGCGGTTGAAATAATAGGGGGAATTGTTTCCGGGAGCCTTGCTCTTATTTCGGATGCCCTGCATAATTTTACCGATGTTTTTGCGCTTATCATAAGCCTTATTGCTGTTGAGTTGCAAAAACACACACATACCGAGACACGCACCTTTGGTTACAAGAGAGCCGAGGTTTTAGCGGCACTTTTAAATGCCGCTATCCTTATGGCAGTGTCGTTCTTTCTTTTTAAAGAGGCTTTTGTGCGGTTTATTCATCCGGTGAGCGTTAAGACGGCGGTAATGATAACCGTCGCCTTAATAGGATTGATAGCAAATGCGGTGTCGGCGCTGCTTTTAAGAAAAGACGCGCAGGGGAATATGAATATTCGTTCCGCATACCTGCATCTTTTTATGGACACACTGTCCTCGGTTGCCGTAGTGCTTGGGGGTATTTTTATCTGGTTTTTCGGGATTAAATGGATTGACCCGTTGCTTACGGTATTGATTGGCGTATATGTCCTTAAAGAAGGATATGAAATTGTCATGCAGGCAGTACATATCCTTATGCAGCATGTTCCTAAAGGGATTTCCATTAAGGATATTAAGAGTGATATTGAACAAATAAAAGGGATTGAAAATATTCATCATGCGCATGTTTGGAGCGTTACTGAAGATGCTATTTACCTGGAAGCACATATAAATGTTGCAGAGGATATACATTTAAGCGAAACCTGCCTGCTTAAGGAGAAAATAGAGCAACTTCTTAAAGCAAAATATACTATTACGCACGTAACGCTCCAGTTTGAATATAATTCATGTAAAAATGTGCCGTTGATACAAAGAGGGTAAATGATAAAAGGAGGGTTTACTTTGTCCTGATCCGAAGGCGAAGGATTTGCCTGGCGCTAACCCCAAAGAAACTTGTTTTTTAAATTACCGACAGCTTTTTTTCGTTCCAGCGTATGCCTGTCGAATTTCAGCTCCCGCAGCTGCCCTGCCAGAAGCGCGGTCAATCCCACAATCCCCAGAGTGATGATCCCGCCCGCGGCCACGCAGGGAATCGTGCCGATCCAGGCGGCCACCATGCCGCTCTCAAAAGCGCCCAGCTCGTTTGAGGCGCAGACAAATATCCAGTTCGCCGAAGCGATCCTGCCGCGCAGTTCATCCGGCGAAAGAAGCCGTACCATTGACCGTCGAATCACCATGCTGATTCCGTCAAAAAACCCGCTCAAGAATAAAGTTACCATGGACAGCGCGAAATTCCGGGAAAAGGCGAACACGATTATGCTTATTCCGAAACCCGCGATCGACAAGAGCAGATTACGGCCTGCCCGCTCGATCGGCGGATGACGCGTGGCGATGAGCGTGATTATCAGCGCCCCCAGGGGAGGAGCAGCGTTTAACAGCCCCAGTCCTTTGGCGCCGACGTGCAGGATATCATTGGCGTAAATAGGCAGTAAAATGACCGCGCCCCCGAAGAAAACAGAGAATAAGTCCAGCGCCATCGCCGCCCAAAGCGGCTGGGTCTTGAACACAAACCGCCATCCCGTGGCGATGCTCTTGAACAAGCGTTCCTTTGTCCGGGGCCGGATAAGAGGCTTCGGCGGAATGAGCGTGGTGAACATCCAGGAAACCATAAAACACCCGGTAATGATAAGGTATGACCCTCGCGCTCCCCAGGCGTCGAAGATGAAACCGATTGCCCCCGGCCCGATCACTGAACAGCTGATCCAGGTACTGCTTATCCAGGAGGAAGCGTTCATCGTAAGGTGTTGGGGAACGACCTGCGCCTCGAAGGCGGTACTGGCCGGGTCCGCGAACCCGCGCGCCACCCCGGCAACGGATATCATGGCATAGAGCCCCGCGAGCGAATGTACGTGTCCTTCCCAGGAAAGCAGGGCCAGGATGAGAGCCGAGAGGAAGGACGCCGCGCGGGTGACCAGGAGAATCGAGCGCCGGTTAAAATGATCCGCCACATACCCCCCGAACGGCGCGATGGAAATAGCCGGTATCGCTTCCACCAGCCCCAGCCACCCCAGCGACAGCGCGCTATGGGTGATATTGTATATCTGGAACCCGATGACCACCGCCAGCGCCCTGCTCGCCAGCGTAAAAAATCCCACCGATCCGATAAACAATCGGATATCCGCGATCTTCAAAGCCTCCCGAAAGTCATGATGCTTGGTTTGCGTCGTCATAAGAGGTATAGTTATAGTACTAATTCGGGCGGGTGTCAAACAAAAAACGATTGAGCCCCGCATGGTAAAGTGCTACAATTATTTCCTATGAGCGAAATAAAAGCACTTACTGAATCGGAACCAAAAATTACTTTCGAAGCTGGGAATTCTCAAGGAAATCACCGGCTGCCGGAAAAGGAACAGGATTTTTTCTTATCATAACTACGTGGATTTTTTTGAATAAAAAAATGCCGGCAGGAAAAAATTGTTAAGGAGGTTCAATGGATATCAAGGAACGATATGAGGCGTTAAAAAACAAAGTCGTTAACCGTAAGAAGGAATTCGATGTTTTTATCAGGATGCTTGAAAAAGAAACTTCCTGGTTGAGCAGTCCGGCGAGTACGCGGTTCCATCTCAATAAGCCCGGGGGGCTCCTGGAGCATAGCGTGGGCGTTACGGAGACACTGCTCAAACTAAGGCAGGTTATGGCGCCGCAGATTTCGGAGGAGTCGTGCGTTATCGTCGGGCTTTTGCATGATGCCGGGAAGATCGGTATGCCGGGGAAGCCGCGGTATCTGAAGAATGACAATGACTGGGAGATCAGGAACAGGAATATGACGTATAAGATCAATCCGAATGAGATATATATCGGCCTGGCGGCGCGCAGTTTATTCCTTATCACCAAGTATATATCGTTGTCCGATTCCGAGGCGCAGGCTATCCTTTACCATGACGGGCAGTATGTGGAATCGAACAGGGAAGTGGCCCATCATGAAGTGCCGCTTACGCTTCTTATCCATTTTGCGGATCTGTGGACCGCGCATGTTTTAGAAGGGGGGCTTCGCATAGAAGAAGATATGGGGTATTACGTGAAAAAAGAGCAGGTGTTTTAAAGGTGTAGCAGACGCTTTATATAATACTTTGATAAATAAGAATTTACAAGGTAAACCCGGCATGAGTCGTTGAAGTATTTATCCCCTAAGATTTATACATTTGAGATATTTATATAAAACGTCTGCAATGTTAGCGAGGAAGCCTTAGATGAAAGTTTTAGCGGGAAGTATAGTACTTATTTTAGCCATGTGTTTATTCTTTTGCTCCTGTGTTATGGTCATTCCTTCAAAAAACGCCTCGGAATTGGAGAAGTTTTATTTTCAATTGAATAAAAACAGCGAGAAGTTAAACGTTAAGAGCTTCGGTGAGGCGGTTCCCGATCTTTGGAATCAGACAACCGCGGTGTCAGTGCATATAATTGCCAATGATATGTTATTAAGCTCTGTGCGGGGCAATATAGATTCGTTTTCTACGGTTAAGAACGCGGTTGTCTCAGGCGGGTTACCTATTTTGATCATGGGTCCGGATAGGTTCGGGAATGATGCGGTATTCCAGGAGAAAATCAGCGGATTTATACAATCTTATCGTTGGCAGATAAAAGATTATTTTGTCGAACTTCTCAAGCAGAATATGAAATTACCGGAAGGGATGAAAGTATCTTTTATAACCGGAGAAGAAGAGACATTTCCCGATATCAAAACTTCCGATAAGGATATTATTGTTTTTCTCAATTTTTATATGATCGGAGACCAGTCGGGATGGGGAGAGCCTCACGCGCCTTTAACCGGAATGACCGGCGTGACCCTTTCTTCAGGAAATACTTTGCAGGAGTTTATCCAAAAATATAACGGACTGCCTCTTGCGCAGACAGTGTTCTTACCTGCAAATAAGGCACAGTTATATGCCGGATTATGGCGGGTAAAAATATATCCGGATATGTATATGGGCAGTATTACCGGAAATTCAAAGTCATATAGTAAGAGTGAGTGGATGTCGGAAGATGGCGCGTTTTTGGAAAAACAGCTCAAGTCTATACTGGAAGCCTTGGCAATAGAAACCGCTGCGTTGTTAAAGAAAAATTAGTATCCCGGATTTCGGGTTTCGATTCCGATTCCGGGGATGCATTACGTGATAAACGGTGGCAATAGAAAGGCGAGTTAAATGGCTGTATACATATATTGCATTAGAGAAAATTACAGGTATCAATCTTCAATGACCGGAAGGGAATTCGAGAATGAGTGGGTTAAACTATCTCCGGACGGCGTGATTGTGATAAAAGGAACAAATTACAAAGGGTATGCCTGGGATGGGTGCAGCCCTAAGTTTAAAATAAAAGATATCTATATGGGTGTTCCGGAGGCAGTGTTAAATTTCGGCACCGGCCAAAGCAAAACCTATTATGCCTCTTTAGTTCACGATGTGTTCTATCAATTCAGCAAAAAATTCAGGCTATTTATTAAGCGGAAGGAAGTTGACCGGGAATTCTACGCGATTCTGAAAAGAGATAATTTCCGGTTCGCTCCGCTGTATTACTTTTTCGTGCGGATACTTGGTCGGATATGGTGGGGTAGAAGATAAAACAGGAGGTTTCTTAGAAAGGAGCGTTCCTGTATGTACAAAAGGAGCCAAAATTAAGTGCTGTGTAAACTCCGGAATTATTTGTGTTTTATTAATAGTAAGGTAAAATTATACGGCAGGTTTTTTATAACAAATGAAACACAAAGACTTTTGACAGAGGGGAGATACTATGGATCAGTTGAAAATCGCGGACCGGTATAAAAAGATCCTTCATCGCTTTACGCAGGGGTTACAAGACGCGTATCCCGGGGAATTGGTTTCGCTTATCCTTTATGGAAGCGCGGCGAGCGGTGAATTCGTGGATAAACATTCAAATCTGAATTTGCTTGCCGTGTTAAAAGCTGCCGGCCTGGAGGTGCTCGAGCGATCGTCAAAGCTGGCGCGCGGGTCTGCGATGATCAATATTTTATTTCTTACCGAGGACTATATCGTTCATTCCTTGGATGTTTTTCCGATCGAATTCCTGGATATGCGGGAGAATTATGTTGTGCTCTACGGCAAGGATGTCCTGAAGGATATTCGAATCGATACCCGTAATTTACGTTTCCAGTGTGAGCAGGAGTTAAAGGCAAAGCTCCTTACTTTACGGCAGGCGTATGTGCTCAAGCACGATAACCCGGCCGAATTACGCAGATTATTATTGGCGTCTTTTACGTCGGTCCTGCATGTGGCGCGGAATGTCTTGCGCGTAAAGGGGAGAACGCCGCCGTATTTAAAGCAGGAGGTTATCAAAGAATTGGCGTCTGAACTTAAAATTAATCAGGGGATATGGGAAAAAATATTGGCCGCTAAGAATAAGCGGATCGATCCGGGAAAAATGGAAACCAGGCAATTATTCGCCGGGTTTGTAAAAGACCTGGAATCGATCGTCGCCATTGTCGATGAACTGTAAGCATATGCGTAAAATATTTCTCGTTTTAGTATTTTTTATTCTGCCTTTTACGGGGTATGCCGAAACTATCCCTCGTCCCGCGGGCTGGGTCAATGACTTCGCGAATGTTATCGATGCGGGGACCGCCGGTAAAATAACCGTTTTAGCCGGAGAAGTCGAACAGAAAACCACCGTGGAAATTGCCGTGGTTACGGTTGGTTCGATCGCCCCGCATGATGAAAAAGAATACGCGCGATTACTCTTTGATTCCTGGAAACCGGGTAAAAAAGGCAAAGACAACGGTGTTTTAGTGCTGGTGGCGATCAGTGAAAGACGCTGGCGCATTGAAACCGGCTACGGGGTAGAAGGAATACTGCCGGACGGTTTGTGCGGGGAGATCGGCAGAACCTATATGGTCCCGAATTTTAAAGAAGGTAAGTTCGGGGAGGGCCTTTATCAGGGAGTTCTCGCCATCGCCGATGTTATTGCCAAAGATGCCCATGTTTCTTTGACCTCGCTGAGCGATTTTGAAGAACGCGCTTCTCGAGACCAGTCTTCGTCAAGTGGTTCCAATGACGCGGCAACGGTGTTTTTTTTAATTGTTATTTTCATAGTTTTCATTGTGATGAGCGTGTTCAGGTCCCGGGGCGGATATTACGGCGGCGGTTACTACGGCGGTTCTTCGGGCGGCGGCTTTGGCGGAGGAGGAGGCGGGTTCGGAGGCTTTGGCGGCGGAGGCGGAGGTGGTGGCGGCGCCGGAGGCGGATACTAGAAAAAGGGGGGAAAATGAAAGCTATTTTTGTGGGGTTGGGAATATTGGTTTTGATCGCGGTTATCGCTATTGCAAGCGGTGTGGGGATCTATAATTCCATTGTTTCGAAGCATGAAACGATCACCGCGAGTTGGGCCCAGGTGGAGAATCAGTTGCAGAGACGGAACGACTTGATACCGAATTTAGTCAATACCGTTAAAGGGTACTCCGGGTACGAAAAAACCGTTTTGGAAGATATCACGAATGCCCGTTCTCAATGGGCAAAAGCCGGTTCTATCGACGAAAAAGTCAAAGCGGCCGGGGAAGTGGACAAGGCCTTGGGGAGACTTCTTATGGTAACGGAAAATTACCCCAATTTAAAAGCGGACCAGTCATACCTGAAACTGATGGATGAACTATCCGGGGCCGAAAATCGTATTTCGGTGGAACGGATGCGGTATAACGAAGCGGTCAGGGATTTTAATATCACGGTACGGATGTTCCCTGGTAATGTCATAGCCGGAATGTATAGTTATAAGGCGGCTCCGGAATACTTTAAAGCGGAGGGAAAAGCAAAAGCCGTTCCCGAAGTAAAGTTCTGAACATATGGCTGAAAACGAAGCGTTTGTATATTTGATCCGCGTGGCACAGGAAGATAAAAAATTCCGGGAGCAGTTTTTGGCAATTCTGAGCCGGCCGGTTGCGTACCGTATACCGGTACTCAATTCCATGATCCAAAAAATGAGTGCGGACGGCGTGGATGAGAAGGTTATCCGGGCAGTGTCGAGTCTGATGAATGATTCTGTAGCCGCGCGCGTGATCGAAGTGTTGAAACGGGATGAGCGAGAATAGATATTCAAAGAAGGAGTGTATTACATTACAGATGTTTGATATAAAGCGTTTGCAACCACGGGGATCTATGAGTGCCATTCTTAAATTACTGTAAATAGGAGCGACATATGAAAAGACGATTAATCGTGGCAGTTGTATTCTTCGTAGTATCATCAGTCATTGCTTTTGTTTCTCCGGTCCTGGCCGTCGAAAAAAGCGCCCAGACAACTATTTGTGTTTTGTTTGACAACGGTGTTAGTGAAAATCTCGATGCCCGGCAGGCCAAAGCACGGACGCAATTGGCCGACTGGATGAAGGAGGATCTGGTACGGGTGTTTGCTCGCTACGCGAAAGCCGGCTACGAGGCTAAGGTCATCGAAAAACGCCGGGATTTTGAATCCCAGCCGAATAATTACCTGCTTACCGTAAAAATCACCGAATATCGGGCCGGAAGCAAAGCCGCGCGTGCTTTTGTGGGTTATGGAGCGGGTGGAGTAAATCTTAAAATTCACTATGAATTCTTTGGCGCCGAAGCAAAAGCGATCCTGAACAAAGACGATTCCGTATTTTCCGGCCGGGAATGGACAAATGCCGCCCGTAAGTTGAATGAGAATATGACTAAAGCCGTAATCGGTGAATTAGGTTCCGAATGAAAAGCCACAGCAGATACTATTGTGGACGTTTTATATAAGCATTGTTATTTTGCGGTGATTTTCTAAAGGAGTAGAAATAAAAAAGAGGACGAAAAAAAAGGGGACGGTTCTATTTTTTAAAAAAGGGGACGGTTCTATTTTTTAGATATTATGTATTATGTGTTAAAAAATAGAACCGTCCCCTTTTTTTTGAACCGCCCCCTTTTTTTTGAGATCAGTCGATCGTGAACAGAAACCATCCCATCTCTTTGCGCTTGCCGTGGGTTCCTTTGTCGAAATAGATCTTCATTATGCCGGAAGAGGCGGTTTTGATCTCGAACCAGTGCCGGCGCGCGTATTGTTCTTTGCTGCCGTGGCGGCAGGGGCCGGTGGTGCGCCAGGTACGCAGGACTTCTGAGACGGTTAATTTTTCGCCGCGCCAGAAAAATTCGCGGGGTAACCCGGGCACGCCACCCGTCATAAACCTGGTATCGAATGATCCGGGGACAGGCTGGATGGGCTCGCTGATAAATTGTTCCGGCATACAATCCTTCCTTTTAAAAGTCTGATAGAGGCCTTTCCCTGTAATTATAGTTCAAAATATTTATGGTGTCATTAAGGAATCTTTTATTCTATGCGTTGAGCAAAGGGGATGATATAATTACTAATAAAGAAAAAGTTAAGTTTGCTATACCATATTTGGCGCGGGAAGCGAACCGGATAATTTTTATCGCTCAATAGGATAGAAATTGTGGGGGGTTGAGAATGGGCTCCCGTTGACGAGGCGGAGGAGCGGTTAGCGATCATTTTGAAAGGAGTGGTACGATGGAGGGGTTAAAGGTATTGAAAAGCACGCAGATCGTTATCCTGGGGGTTTGTTTTGTGGCCGCTACAATTGTTTCGACGGTGATTTTTTCCCGGGGGTTGATGAAGATAAAGCGTTTTTCTTCCGAGGTTATCAAGGTTACCGGCTCAGCCGAGAAGAATATTGTTTCGGATTATATGGTGTGGAAAGCGGATTTTTCTCGAAGGGCCCCGGTTATGACTGCCGCGTTCGAGGAGCTTAAGGCGGATCTTAAGACGGTTAAGGAGTATCTTATCGGTAAGGGGGTCGGGGAGGATGAGATCGTCGCGGCGCCGGCGAATACGGCGGTTTTCTATAAGAAGAATGAAAAGGGGAATGACACCAATGAGATTGAGGGGTATCTTCTGACGCAGGGGATCGAGATCCGTTCTCATGATGTGGTCAAGGTTACCGATATATCGCGGCAGTCGACCGAACTTATTGAAAGGGGGATCGAGTTTATTTCACAGCCGCCGGAATATTTTTACACTAAGCTCGCGGATCTCAAGCTTGAAATGCTCAAGGAGGCGACGGAAAATGCCCGGAGGCGCGCCGAGCAAATGGCTTCGGCCACGGGAGGCAAGATCGGGATTATGCGTTCCGCCCGGATGGGGGTGTTTCAGATAACGCCGGTTAATTCCTATGATGTTTCGGATTGGGGGATGAACGATACGAGTTCTTTGGAGAAGAAGGTGAACGCGGTGGTGAATGTCGAGTTCGCGATTAATGAATAGGGCCGCTACGGGAGCGGTTAAAATAAATGTCAAAATACTATTCGGGAAGAAGGACGCGGAATTTGTTCGATCCGCTGAGTAAGTCGCCGTTCAGGCTGAGCCGGTCCAAGATCGAGTTGTTCATTAATTGCCCGCGGTGTTTTTATCTGGACCGGCGGATGGGGGTGGGGCAGCCGCCGGGGTTTCCGTTCTCTTTGAATTCGGCGGTGGATAAATTGCTGAAGAAGGAATTCGATTTGCATCGGGAGCGGCAGACCGCGCATCCGCTTATGGAGGCGCAGGGGATCAGGGCGGTGCCGTTCCGGCATGCGAAGTTGAACTATTGGCGGGACGCTCTGCGGGGGGGGATAGAGTATCTGCACGCGCCGACGAATCTTTTTTTGACGGGAGGAGTGGATGATATCTGGGCTTCTCCGGACGGGGAGCTTTTTATCGTGGATTATAAGAGTACGTCGAAAGAGGAGGAGGTTTCTCTGGACGCGGATTGGCAGGTGTCGTATAAGCGGCAGATGGAGATCTACCAGTGGTTGTTCAGGAGGAACGGATTCCGGGTTTCTTCGACGGGTTATTTTGTGTATTGTAACGGGATCACGGCGAAGGACAGGTTCGACGCGCGGCTGGATTTTGATATAAAGATCATCGGGTATACGGGGGATGATTCGTGGATAGAAGAGAAGGTCTTTGCGATGCACCGGTGTTTGATGAGTTCGGCGATCCCGGGGCATAGCGCGGGGTGCGATTATTGTGTTTATAATAAGGCGTTGAGGGATGTGGAGAAATAGGGTTGGTTGGATGAGCCGGGGATGGAGAGATATGATGAGCATGCGACAGGGGAATATTTTCGCGAAAATGCCGCGGGTGAAGGGGCGTGAGGTGGTCCAGGCGCTGGCCGGGAGTAAGAAGCTTAGGCTGGAGAGGATTGTTTCTACGGGGCAGGTTACGCCGGAGGGGGTGTGGCTGAAGGATCGTCGCGATGAGTGGGTGGTGGTGTTGAAGGGGAAGGCGGTGTTGAGGTTGTGGGGTAGCGATAGGCTGATGCGGATGGGGGCGGGGGATTATGTGTTGATACCGCGGAACACGCGGCATCGGGTGGAATGGACGAGGCCGGGGCGAGCGACGGTGTGGGTGGCGGTGTATTTTTAGGGGGGCGGTTTCGGTCTGGGTGAGTTGTTGTGATTTTCCGGATTTGTGGTGTTGCGGCGGCGGGAGGATGGTGTAATTCGCGGAGGCGCGTTCGGGGAACGCGCCGTACGGTGGAGATGGGATGAGCAAGGATATCGAACGGGATCTGGGGGAGCAGCCGATTGCCGGGATCATGGCCGGGCTTGGGCTGAAGGCGAATGATCTGGTGAGTTGTTCGACGGAGCAGGTTACGTTTAAGATGGTTGCGCGGGCGGCCAAGGGCAGGAGGTTGACCGCGCATGTGCAGGTTAAAATACTTAACGCGTTGAATAAGTCCGCGGGGAAAAATTACTCGCTGAAAGACCTGTTTAATTATTGATGATCCGTTCATAAAAGATTTTAAGCAAATCTGTGGAAGTTGTTGCGCGGGGTTTTTGTTTAGGGTAGAATAGATTTGGATAAAATTTGGCAGTGAGGCGATGAGGGGACAGTTCCGGCGGAAGTCGTTGCCGGGAAATGGTTGGGGAGAAACGGTCCCGAAAAGGAGGAGTATGGCTCAGGATCAGTTGGTGGAGGAGTTTCTTTCGTTGGTGCGGGTGGAGGATTATGAATCCGTTTATAAGCAGGATATTATAGATGGGAAGTATTTCGGGATGCCGCTGGGGGCTATAATTGCTTCGGAGCGGAGGCTGCGTTTGGATAGTGAGAAGACGCTGGCTTATTTTTCCATGGAGTACGGGTTGGCGACCAGTTTTTATAATAAGTTTATGACTGTTCGTCCTATAAACGCGCAAAATGAGGGACAGGAAAATGATGTGTTTTCCAATTATCAGCTGGCGGATTATCTTTTTTCTCTGCGCGCGGATACTATAATCGATTTGCCGATATACAGCGGGGGGTTGGGGGTTCTGGCGGGGGATACGCTCAAGACGATGGCGGATTATAAGATGGCAGCGGTGGGGGTTGGGATGCTTTGGCATTCGGGGTATTTCAGGCAGAAGTTCTGGTATAAGTATGGGCAGCAGCCGGAAAAGATGCAGTGGGATCCCCGCACGTATCCGGGGCTTATTCCGCTGCAGAACCGGGTGAAGATATCCCTGAAATCGGGGGAGATACATCTCAAGTTGTGGAAGTATTATGTGTATAGTTATACGTATGATTACGCGGTGCCGTTGATACTGCTGGACGCGGATATTGAGCCGAACAGCGAGAAGATTAGGGGGCTTACCGATCAGTTGTATAAATCCAGTGATGTGTGGGTTAAGCTGCTGCAGCGGGTCGTCCTGGGGATGGGCGGTGTCGCGGCGGTCGAGGACGCGGGGTATCATATCGACGCGTTTCATATGAACGAGGGGCAGGCGGTGTTTGCGTTTGTCGCGAAGGCGCGGGGGCTGGCGCCTGTTGAGATCGAGAAACTGAAAGAGCAGTTTATTTATACTTGTCATACGCCGGTTGAGGCGGGGCATGACCGGTTTTCTTTCCGGGATCTGGAGGGGGTTTTTAAAAAAGAAGATATCGGCATTATCGATAGATTCGGGAGGCAGAACGCGGATACGGCGAATCTGACGCTGCTGGCGATGAATATCGCGTCTTCCACTAACGCGGTCTCATGGAATCATCAGCAGGTGATGCATCAGCAGTTTCCGGAATATAAAGAGCGCATAAAATATGTGACCAATGGCGTTCATCCGCACACCTGGATATCCGAGCGGTTCATGAAGTTATTCGGGCAGTTTCCGGAGGTTTTTAAGGATTTTCGGGCGAATCCGTTTATTCTGGTTCACGCCGGAGATCTCAGGGAGGACAGGGAATTCCGCGGGCAGTTGTGGAACGCGCATCAGGGGAATAAGGAGTATTTGTGCGCCCTGCTGGAGAAGTGGAAGTTTAAAAAGGATGTTTTCACGGTGTGCTGGGCGCGGCGGTGGGCGGCGTATAAAAGGCCCAGTCTGATACTGCAGGATATCGAACGGCTGGTCCGTATCGCGCGGGAGATCGGGCCGCTACAGATCATTTTCGCGGGAAAGGCGCATCCCAACGATAATATGGGGCGGCTTTACATTAATGAGATGCTTGAGGCGATAGATTCCCTCGAGGATGAGTATGATATCCTCAAGATCATCGCCCTTGAGAATTATGATATCGCTATGGCCAAAACGCTTGTCAGCGGTTCGGATGTGTGGCTGAATAATCCTCTTCCTCCGTTTGAGGCCTCCGGCACCAGCGGGATGAAGGCGATTTTGAACGGGGTGGTACAGATAAGTACTTATGACGGATGGATCGCCGAGGCGGCAGATAGGGATATAGGGATGATTTTCGGCTATAGGAATGGTGAGAACAGTGTGGGGAGCGAGATGGATCTGCATTTGGATGATGATTCGGAAAAATTGTATACTGCTTTGGAGGCGATGGTAAAGTTGTATTACCAGACTAACCGCGCGGGGAACGTGGATATCGGTTCTCATTGGATCGATATGATGATAAACTGTCTGGTGGTTGGGGGGTATTTCAATACTTACCGGATGCTTGATGAATATAAGTATAAGATTTTCGACAAGGACGCGGAAGAAACCGTACAAGTTGGGGGAAAATAGGAATGAGGAAGATCATTTCCATTGCCGCGGTAGTGGTTCTTGCCGGGTGGGTGGTCATGTGCCCAGCCTGGGCGGCGGAGGTGCGGGTTGTTCCCGAGGGGAAGGGGTGGGTGCTTCAGGTTGACGGGAAGCCGTTTTATGTAAAGGGCGCGGGGTGCGGGTTTGCCGTGGGCAGGAATGGGGAAGATTTTTTAAAAATAGCCAGGGACCTGGGGGCGAATTGCGTGAGGACCTGGGGGGATACGCGTAATCCAGACCATGTGGGAGCGGCACGGGCTGTTGTGCGCGGCGGTTTTGCTTGCCGCGGCGCAGCAATGCAGGTTTCAATGGTTTGTGACGGTTATCGGGGTGATGAATATCGTGGCCGGTATCCCGTATTTTGTGCGGGGGATCGAAGATATGCGAAAGTCCTTCCGGGTGTGGGATTCGAGGCCGGTTAAGCCGGTGCGCATCCTGGGGGCGGCGTTCCTCGCCCTGGGGATTCTGCTTATATATTCCGCATAGTTGAAAAAATCGGATATAATACAACATTGGGAAATCCTTGGAATATCCAGCAGGATTTCAAGATTGGAAGAAATTGCGCAAGTTGGGGTATTATTTGCGGTATAAATCAAAAAAAGAATTCAAGACTGTTTTTCTTAACATGTTGCAATTAAAATTGTTATTTGCTTAAATTTTTACTTGACAGCATTATTTTTGTAGAGTATATTCTATTTGCGTCTGGGAAGAGTCGCCTAGCGTCTCGAATTGGGGCTTTTAGCCCTTAACCCAGTCGCTTTTTTTTTATTATTTTGCAGGAGTGGGAGGCTATGTATCTTTGTTATTTAGACGAATCTGGAACTCCTGAAGGCGGCAATACATCACATTATATCTTGGCTGGTGTTTCTATCCCTATCGAAAAGTGGAAAGGTTGTGACGAGAAAATCGAGAATATTAAAAAAAGATACGATCTCTCTGGGGAAGAAATTCATGTTGCTTGGTTACTTAGAAGTTATCGGGAACAAAATATAATAGCCGATTTTGATAAATTAAACTTTGTTCAAAGAAGACAACAGGTTGCCTCTTTTCGTACCAACGAATTACTTCTTCTTCAACGTGCCCGCAATCCAAGTTTCTACCGGCAAACCAAAAAAAATTATAGATTAACAGAGAAGTACGTTCATCTTACTCGTATTCAACGCCAAAAACTTGTATATGAAATTGCCTCTGAAGTATCAAGCTGGGGCTTTGTGCGTCTTTTTGCCGAATGTATTGATAAAGTCTATTTTGCCGCGCAACGTCAAACAGGAACAATTGAAGCCCAGACGCTTGAACAAATCGTTTCGCGATTTGAGCACTATTTGGATGTTACAAATCGTGGAGTTGAACATAAGAGATGCGGGTTACTGATTCATGATAATAATGATACCGTAGCTAAGAAACATACATTGTTAATGAAAAAGTTTCATAAGGATGGGACGCTATGGACAAAAATAAAATGGATTATAGAAACTCCTCTTTTTGTTAATAGTGAACTTACGTCAATGGTCCAGATATCTGATTTATGCAGTTATGCTTTAAGAAGATATCTCGAAAACAATGAGAATGACTTGTTTGATTTGATTTTTAAACGTGCAGATCGCAAAGGCGATATTGCTTCTCCTATCGTAGTCGGGGTGCGGCATTTCACCAAGATGGATTGTACTTGTAAAATATGCAATGCACATAAACATCCTTAAGATAGTATAAAGAAATGATTAATATAAGCGGCCCAGAAAGAGCCGCTTTTTAGGCTTACAGGAGGTGATAGTATGCGTATATATTCAGGGAGAAGCATTCTAAAATTGTTGCAAAAGCGCTGTTGAAGGGGCAATTTGCTGGTTTGGAAGAAAGGAAAAGCAGTTTAATTTATCTTAAAAATAAATCAAATAAATAAAAAATAAATAAAATATTCCTTTCCTTTTTTATTTTTTCTGCTACAATACTACTCCTTTCAATAATCACGCCATTATGCCGGGAAATAAACGAAAGAAGACAGAATAGAGGATTTTTTGTGCAGGGGGCGGGTGTTTTCGGGTTGGTTTAAGGAGATTATAAGGATATGATTACGGTCAATAATGTTTCTTTGCAGTATGGACAGCGGAAGCTTTTTTCGGAGGTGAATTTCGTTTTCGCATCCGGGAACTGCTACGGGCTGATCGGAGCGAACGGGTCGGGAAAGTCGACATTCCTCAAGATATTGTCGGGGGAGATCGAATCGACCACCGGCAGCGTCACGGCCGCGCCGGGCAAGCGGGTTTCGGTGTTGAAGCAGAACCAGTTTGCTTTCGATGAGTGCGCGGTGTTGACTACGGTTATGATGGGGCATAAGAAGCTCTATGAGATCATTACCGAGAAGGATGCATTGTATGCCAAGACGCCGTTTACGGATGCGGACGGGATGCGCGCTTCGCATCTGGAGACGGAATTCGCGGAGATGGATGGATGGAGCGCTGAGGCGGATGCGGGTAAGTTGTTGAGCGATCTGGGTATTGATGAATCTCTGTATTCGGTTCAGATGAAGCAGTTGGAGGCGGGATTGAAGGTGCGGGTTTTGCTGGCGCAGGCGCTCTTCGGGAATCCGGATATCCTTCTTTTGGATGAGCCTACCAATCATCTGGATGTGGAGTCGTGCATGTGGCTCGAGGAATTCCTGTGCGATTTTGAGAATACGGCGATCGTGGTTTCGCATGACCGGCATTTTCTGGATAAGGTGTGTACGCATATTGCGGATATCGATTACGGGAAAATCAAGCTGTATACCGGGAATTATACGTTTTGGTCGGAGGCGAGCCAGTTGGCGGCGCGTCAGCGCAGTCAGGCGAATAAGAAGATCGAGGAACAGCGTCTGGAGTTGAAGGAGTTCATTATGAGGTTCGCCAATAATGCCTCCAAGTCTCGGCAGGCTACCAGCCGCAAGAAGATATTGGAGAAACTTACGGTTGAGGATATTGAACCTTCTTCGCGTAATTATCCGTATATTAATTTTGAGCAGGAGCGCGAGGCGGGGAATGATTTGTTGTGTATTGAGAATTTGTCGAAGACGGTTGACGGGCAAGTGATGTTCGAACGGCTGAATTTGAGTATCCACAAGGGCGAAAAGGTGGCTTTTGTGGGGCAGAATGATCTTGCCAAGACTACGCTGTTCCAGGTGTTGATGAATGAGGCGCAGGCCGAGAGCGGAATTTTTAAGTGGGGGGTGTCGACGGCGCGGGCGTATTATCCGCGGGATAACACGGCTTTCTTTGACTCGGATATGAGCGTTATCGATTGGCTTCGGCAGTATTCGAAAAATAAGGAGCAGGAGTTTATCCGCGCGTTCCTGGGGCGGATGCTTTTTTCGGGTGAAGAGTCTTTGAAGCCGGTGAATGTGTTGTCCGGGGGCGAGAAGGCGAAGTGTATGTTTGCGCGCATGATGGTTTCTCAACCGAATGTGGTCATTCTGGATGAACCGACCAATCATCTTGACCTGGAGGCGATCACTTCTTTGAACCGGGGGCTGGAGAAGTTCAAGGGAACGATCTTGTTCTCTTCGCAGGACCATCAGTTGGTGCAGACGGTGGCGAACCGCATTATCGAGATCACTCCTGAAGGGTATATCGATCGTTCAGGGATGACGTTCGATGAGTATCTTTCGAATGAGCAGATACGGCAGCAGCGGCGGCGGGGGTTGGCCTCGAGGGTTGGCTGAGGGCAGTTTCAATAATACTTTGTTAGCTTTTACCTTCTGAGACGTCTATTGGAGTGAGAGTATCTCATGGCGATGATGTTGAAAGAAGGTTTTTTTTTGTGCTATGCCCGCGTGCCGGGTGATGATATAATTGCTTAATAGTATCCGATTATTTAGTTCGTGAGTTTGCGTGTTCGTGAGTTCGTGTGTAAACTGCCGCGCGAACACGCGAACACGAGAACACGAGAACACGCGAACACGCGAACTAATACTCTAATTCGTAATTTTAAGCGTGTCGCAGTATTAGTTGTGTACAACGTTTACAAGGTGATGAAAAAAGGCGGTTGTTATACACGGCAGGAGATACGGGAGTTGGTGGGGGGCGGGAGTGTGCATGACTATCTGCCGCATGAGAAGGGGCGGGTTTTGTGCGCGTGCCTGAGCCAGGAGTATTTTGCCGGGGAACGGATGGTTATTCTGGTGGGATCCGGGCCGGGGGTGCAGGCTGAGGCGGAGATATTTTGCGCGCAAGGGACGGCGGTGCCGGTGTTTTTCAAGAAGGCGGGGCATTTGTGGGAGTATGCGGGTATGTATAAGAAGGAGAGTTTTAGCGATGATCCTGAAGTGATCACGGAGTATGAGAAGTCTTCGGGGCGGATGAATTTGACCGGGGTGATATTTTTAAAGGATGCAGGTATATAGCAGGAAGGGATGTGCGGTATGGCGGTGAAGAATGTGCAGGCTAAATATATTTCCGGGGATATGCTGGGGTGTTTGAAGCGGTATTGGGGGTACGCGGAGTTCCGGCCGTGGCAGGAGGAGACTATTCTGGCTATTCTGGAAGATCGTGAGACTCTTACGGTGCTTCCGACGGGCGGCGGGAAGTCGCTTTGTTTCCAATTGCCGGCACTGCTCAAGGAGGGGATGGCGGTGGTGATCTCGCCGTTGATCTCTTTGATGAAGGACCAGGTAGATGGGCTGAAGGATATGGGGATCGAGGCGGAATGTTTGAATTCCAGCCAGGGGGCGGCGTTTCAGCGGTCGGTTATTGAGCGGATCCGTAAGGGCGAGCCGAAATTATTATATATTTCTCCGGAGCGTTTGCAGACGGAGGGGATGCGGGAGTTGCTGCAGTCGGTAGCGGTGTCTTTCTTTGTGGTGGATGAGGCGCATTGTATCAGCCATTGGGGGCATGATTTTCGGGCGGAGTACCGCCAACTGGGTGAGGTTAAGGATAATTTTCCGGGGGTGCGGGTGCACGCGTTCACGGCGACAGCGACGAAGGAGGTCCAGGGGGATATTCTTTCGCAGTTGAGGCTGGACGAGCCGTTCATTAATATTGCTTCTGTTGACCGTCCGAATCTGGCGTATCGGGTGATGCTGCGGGGGAGTATTCTTCCTCAGATCACCGAGGTTTTGGAGCGGCATTCCCGGGAGGCGGGGATCATTTATTGTCTGCGGCGCAGCGATGTGGATACTATTTCGGCGCGGCTGAATAAGGCGGGGTATAAGAATCTGCCGTATCACGCGGGGCTCTCGGATGAGGAGCGGCATGAGAATCAGGATCGGTTCATGCGCGAGGAGGTTGATATTATTGTGGCTACGGTCGCCTTTGGCATGGGGATCGACCGTCCTGATATCCGGTTTGTGATCCACGCGGCGATGCCTAAGAGTATCGAGCATTATCATCAAGAGACCGGGCGCGCGGGAAGGGATGGTTTGCCGTCGTACTGCTACATGTTTTATGGGGGCGGTGATTTTCGGGTGTGGAGTTATTTTTCCGAGCAGTCGGCCAACCGCGGAGTGATGATAGATAAATTGCGGAGTATGTATAATTTCTGCGCGCAGCCGCAGTGCCGGCATAAGGTGTTTGTTCATTATTTCGGCCAGGAGTACGGCCAGTTGTCCTGCGGTGCCTGTGATTATTGTCTGGGCGAAGTGGATATGGTGGCTGATGCGTTGGGCACCGGAAAGAAGATTTTGGCTTGTGTGGAAAGTATTAGATTCAGGGACGGGCAGGGGTTTGGCGCGGGGTATGTGGCGAATGTTTTGAAGGGGAATGCGACGGAGCAGGTCGCGCGGTGGAAGCATGAGCGCAGCGCGTATTTCGCGGCTATGGCTTCGGAGACATTGGTGTCTATCCGCTATTTTATCGAGCAGTTGATCGGGCAGGGGTTCCTGGAACGGCAGGGAGAATATGATACGCTGGCGGTGACCGGGCTGGGCAGGCGATTCTTAGACGGGGATGGCACGTTGATTTTGGCCAAGCCGCTGGTGGCGCAGAAGAAGAAGGAGATCAAGGTTAAGCTGAAGGAGAAGAAGGCCCGGGATTGGGCGGGTGTGGATAAGGATTTGTTCGAGGTTCTGCGTGAGAAACGAGCGGAGTTGGCCCGGAAGCAGGGGGTACCGGCGTATATTATTTTCGGGGATAAGTCTTTGAAGGATATGGCGAGTATCAAGCCGACTACGCGCGAGGCGTTCGCCACAGTCTTCGGTGTCGGCGAGCATAAACTAAAACTTTACGCCACTCCGTTCCTGAAAGTGATCCAAGACTATCTGTAGCATCCGCAGGCGTTTTATATAACATATTGTTAATAAAGTAGATATAGATATAATGTGCCCTCTGACATACAAAAGATTTGAGAGAAATACACGGGAATAATATGTGAAGGAAGTATTATGTTTATAAATGTTTGTTAATTAATTGGTTATGTAAAGCGTCTGCAACGGTAAGGAGTTTGAAACGGTGATGCGATGGGATAAGTTTGATGCGTTGGTGAGGCGGTTGGAGGGGGAGGCTCGGGGTAAGCCTCGCTTGTATAAGTTCAGGGTTTTGGTGTGGGCTTTGTTGGGGTACGCGTATGTTTTGTTCACGTTGGGTGTTTTGTTCTTGTTTGTGGTGCTGTTTGGGTATTTGACGGTGTATACGCGGCATCCGGTGGCGGCGGCGGCTTTGCTGGTTACGTTTTATTTGATGTATATGGTGGCGAGTTCTTTGCGGGTTGTTTTTTTGCCGCCGATCGGGCATGAATTGAAAAGGTCGGAGGCCCCATTTTTGTTTAAGGCGATCGATGAGTTACGTCCGAAGATACGGATCCCTCAAATCCACTGTGTGATGATAGACGGGCAGTTCAATGCGTCGGCTTCACATATTCATCGGCTGAGGTTGTCGGGATGGAACAGGAATTATCTGGTGTTGGGATTACCTTTGATGATGGCGTTGTCTCCGGAGCATCTGCGCGCGGTTATTATCCATGAACTGGGGCATTTTTCCGCGTCCCAGGATAAGTTCAGCCAGTGGATATACCGGGTGAGAGAAACATGGTTTAGGTTGATCGAGAAATTGAAGAATAGCAGGTTTCAGAACGAGTGGTTTGTGCGGTTGTTTTACCAGCCTTTCTTGAAGTGGTATCCGGATTTTTTTAATGCCTATTCTTTTGTGCTTTTGCGTTCGTTTGAATATGAGGCCGACCGTTTTGTGGCGGAGTTCGCGGGGAAACGGATCGCCGCGGAAACGTTGGTAAATATCGAGGTGATCGAGCGGTTCCTGGAGATAAATTTCTGGAAAGAGGTTGATAAGACGGCGTTCATCCGGCCGGAGCCGCCGCTGGATCTTTATATCCAGATGGAGAAAGCGATCAGGCAGGGGCCGAGCCCGGATGAGGGTAAACGGTTGTTGAAGTTGGTGCTCAGTAAGAAGACGTATGCCGCGGATACTCATCCCAGTCTGCAGGATCGTGTTTCGGCGTTGGGGCAGGATATTTGTTTGCCGCCAATGCCGGGTGAATCGGCGGCGCAGTATTTTTTAGGGGGGGAATTAAGCCGCATTTCGGAAAAGGTGGGTTTGATATGGCGGCAGTTCGTGATGAAGTGGTGGCTGGAGAAGTACACGTATTTCCAGGAGGCAAAGCGGGACCTGGCACTGTTGGAGGAGAAGTCGCGCACGGAACTGTTGTCTCTTGAGGAACGGTGGAAGGAGGCATATCTTTCTGAGGATGTTAAGGGGGTTGATGCGGCGGCGGAGTTGTATCGTAAGATCGTGGATTCTGACCCGGAATATCTGCCTGCGTGGTTCGCGCTGGGCAGGATATTGTTGATGCAGAATAAGGAAGAGGGGCTGGGGTATTTGAAGCACGCGATGGAACGAGATGTTGTCTGTGTCCTTGACGGATATGGCCTGATCTATGAGTATCTTATTAATCAGGGGAGGGCTCAGGACGCCGATGAATATTATAATCGTATTATGCGGCATCAGGATGATCTGGCGGTGGCGCAGGAGGAACGCGGTTCAATCTCTTCAAAGGATAAATTTATCCCGCATGGCCTGCCGGAGAAGGAAATAGAGAAGATCGTGGCCCAGCTTTCACGATATCCCCGGATCGCTGAGGCGTATTTAGTGAGAAAGAAGCTGGTTTATTTTGAAAGCAATCCGCTGTATGTTTTGGGCATTTCGTTGAAGCGTTCCTGGTGGAAGATCGCGTCTTCCAAAAATGACAGGAAGTTCCTGGAAGTGATCGTTAAAGAGGTGAGTCTGCCGGGTGAGTATTATGTGGTCCTGCTTAATTTCTCTCCTTCTGCCAAGTCTCCGATGCGCGCGTCTATAACCAGGGTTTTTCAGTCTCAGATCTATGTGGATGCTGTACGCGGTTGATCGAAACTGTAGTTTGAAGAGTTTGAAGACTCCTTTTTTGTTGTTTGAATGTCGAAGTGGAGGTATAATCTAATCCCCTACGCAAAATCCCCGGTCTTCATACCGGGGATAGGAATTTGCGGAATGTGCTTTTTTTGCTTCGGGGAGGGGGCTCCACTAAATATAAGTATTTATTTTGTGAATATTATCGGATGTTTTGGTTGCGTAAAACGTCTGCAAGAAAGGATGAGAGGGAAAGATGGGTGGAAATGGGAAGAAGAGCGGGAAACGAGGGGGGAAGGTTGTTATTGATTGCGCGGAGTGCAAGACTCAGGCGGATTGCTGCAGGTTCGGGGCGTGGGTGGATCTGGAAGAGGCGAAGAAAGTTTCTGTCCTTAATTTGAAGGGCGTGTTTTCCCATCTGGAGCCCGATCCGGATTTTCCGTCGGGATACAGGGTGGGAACAAGTTACGGAAATGAGCCGTGCACGTTCCTTGATCCGGACGGATTGTGTTCGATCCATAAGATAGATATTGCTTTGAAGCCGGTCTCGTGCAAGGAATTTCCTTATGAGAATGACGCGATGTCGCCGTTTGTAGGGGAGTTGTGTACGTTGTATAAAGCGAATATGAAAAAGAGGGGCAGTGCGGGCCGTATGCGCGCCGAACGTCGATGAGACGAGGATTTACGCTTATTGAGTTGATCGTGGTTATCGCGATTATCGCGGTGCTTGCGGCTATTATCGCGCCGAATGCGTTTAAGGCTATAGAGAAAGCGAAGGTGATCCGGTGCGTTTCGGATTTGAAGACGTTCAAGACCGCGGCGTTGGGGTATTACAGTGATTGCGGGCGGTGGCCGGCTGACGGTGTAAGCTGGTTTACTGCTGAAGAGGAGGCCATGTTCATTACGGGGCAGGGACAGCCGATAGGCTGGGATGGCCCGTATGTCGAGCGCTGGCCGGATCCGCCATGGCACGGGAGTTTTACCTACGGCGGGTCGTCTATGAGCGGGAGTTATGACTGGGATTACTGGGTGAATTGGTCATACTGGGGGGCGGTGCCCGCGGGCACGACGACCTGCGGGGTGAGTATTTCCTGCCTGTCTCAGACTGCCGCTGTGCGCATAGATGAGAATTTGGATGACGGGAATCTTTCATCGGGGAAGGTGCGCTGGACGAGTTCTTACGCGAACGGGTTTATGACGGTGATTATTATTCAGGGGGATGCTTCGATGTAAAAAAGGGGGTGGATATGGTTCCTTACGTGCATTGGTTGTTACGGTTGGCTTTGGCGGGTATATTTTTCTACCATGGTTTGGGCAAGTTTCCGGTCCTGGAGCGGTTCGCGGCTATGATCAATATGCCGGTTTTTGTGGCTTTGCTGGTGGCGTTGATGGAAACGCTGGGAGCGGTTCTTATCCTGGGGGGCGGATTTTTGAACAGCGCGGTGACGCGTGCAGGAGCGGTTTTGTTCGTGCCGATCATGCTGGTGGCTATTGTGAAGGTCCATTGGGGACAGTGGGGCAGTATGCCGTCTCAGGCGCATCCCGCGGGCGGGATGGAATTTCCGGTCATTATTCTGGCGCTGTCTCTGTATTTTTTAATACGGGGCAATAATGTGTAAGAAGAGGGGGATATGTATGAAATGTTTTCTTCCGTTATTGTTTTGCCTGGTTTTCCCGGTCCTTGGTTTTGCTCAGGATGCGGCGGTGAAGCCTAAGGTTTTGGTGGTTTATTATTCCCGTGATGGGCATACGAAGAAGGCGGCTGAAGCGCTGGCGAAAAGGTTTGACGCGGATATCGAGGGGCTGGTTGACCTTAAGAAGCGGGTTGGGCCGGTAGAGTTTGTTACCGCGGGAAAGGATGCCACTACGCATCAGCTTACCCGGATCGCGCCGGTGAAAGCGGATTTGAATGCGTATGATGTTATCCTGATCGGGACGCCTTCCTGGTTCAGCAATGTGACTCCGGCGGTGCGCACGTTTGTTTCTCAGCATACGTTTGCCGGTAGGAAGGTGGGGGTTTTTGGGACGGCGCATATGAGCGGGGTGTGGAATTGTATGAATGATCTGGCGGAACTGGTTGCTCCGGGGAAGGGGGCGGATGTTCCCCAACTGCCGCTGGTGCATAAAGATCTCACTGAGGATATTCTGCCTAAGAAAATCGAAGAGTTCTTCCATAAGTTTTAAGATAGTTTCCCCAAGGTTGATTTCTCTCCGGATGTGTGGTACAATCAAGCCGTGGTTGTCCGTTTTAGGATGATTTTGTGAAGGGAAAGGTTGTTGTTTTCGCTATTTATGATTCGGATACGTTTGAGGGATCGGTAACGCTGATTTTTAAAAAGCTATGTCATATATCGTTTTTGCTTTGAAATGGCGGCCTAAGAATTTTGATGAGATTGTGGGCCAGGAACATGTGGTTACTGCTCTGAAGAGTTCTATCGAGAAGGACCGGGTCGCGCATGCCTATTTGTTTGCCGGGCCGCGCGGGGTGGGGAAAACTTCAGCCGCGCGTATTTTGGCCAAGGCGTTGAATTGCAGCGAGCGTAAGACTCCTAATCCGTGCGGGAAATGCCCGTCGTGTCTGGATATTACCGGCGGCCGCAGTATGGATGTGATGGAGATAGACGGGGCTTCTAACCGGGGTATTGACGAGATCCGTACGCTTCGGGAGAATGTCAAGTTCGCGCCTACTCAGGGGAAATTCAAGGTTTATATTATTGATGAGGTGCATCAGATCACGCCTGACGGGTTTAACGCTTTGTTGAAGACTCTCGAGGAGCCGCCGCCGTTCGTGAAGTTCATATTCGCTACCACTTCTCCCAATAAGGTAATGCCGACCATTTTGTCCCGGTGCCAGCGGCTTGAGTTCCGCCGGATTTCGGTGCTTGAGATTATGGCTCAGTTGGAGAAGGTGTGCGCGGCGGAAAAGATCGAGATCGATACGCAGGTGTTGGCGGCGATCGCGCGCAGCAGCGACGGGGCGCTGCGGGATGCGGAGTCTATTCTCGATCAGTTGATCTCTTTTTCGAAGGGGAAGGTGTCGCTTGAGGATATTCATGCGATGCTCGGGCTGGTGGAACATGAGGTGCTTTTTGAGGTGACTGAGGCGATCATTAAGAAAGATGTGCGCGGGGTGCTGGTGGTGTTGAATAAGATCATTGATGAGGGGAAGGATACGGGGGTGTTTTTGCAGAATCTGATCGAGCATTTCCGCAATTTGATGGTGGCTAAGGTGGCGCAGGCGGACGCGCAGTTGATCGATCTGCCTGAGGATGTCTGTAAGAGGCTGGAAGAGCAGTCTAAGGGGTTGGTGTTGGAAGATATTTTCAGCGCTTTTACGGTGTTGGCCGGGGCGCAGGATATGGCTAAGCGGTTGGAATCTTCGCGTATTCCTTTGGAGATAGGCCTGGCGCGGCTGGCGCACGGGAAAAAGGATATTTCGGGGGGCGGGAATGCGGTTAAGCCGGTTGGACAGGCGGAAAGGCCGCCGGTGAGCCGTCCGGTTCCGCGGGCTCCTGATGCGCGGCCGGTTGCGGGCAGGCCGCAGGAAAAAAAACCGGGTGTTGTTGAGCATAGGCCGCTTGGGGCTAAGCCGCTCGAGAAAAAGCTCTTTGAGAATAAACCTCTTGAGAATAAGCCGTTTGTGGATATACCTATGGAGTCGCCGTTCAAGAAAGATAATAAGGATGTGAGCGGTGTTTCCAATGTTGCGCCGGTATACGCGGCGGTTACCCGTTCGAAGCAGGAGGAGGCGGTTCAAACTCTGGAGGAGCCGGAAACGCTCCTGACGTTGAAAGATGTTCAGCCGTTGTGGCAGGAGGCGATTTCACGGCTTACCAAGGTTAAGGCTTCGGCGGCGCATTATTTAAGCGAGGGAAGTTTGGTGCAGGTTAAGAATAATGTGTTGACGGTAACTTTCCCCCGGAGTTTGTCTTTTCATAAGGAGTCGTTGGAGACGAGCAGTAATAAGGGTGTTATTGA
>JBAZGE010000021.1:0-28892 GCA_041653035.1 Candidatus Omnitrophota bacterium | reverse complement strand
AGCTCCACCAGATTTTCGACAAAAAAGGAACAAGAAAAAAGGGGACGGTTCTATTTTTTTTCTAAACAATCCAAAAAATAGAACCGTCCCCTTTTTTCTTTTAGCTTTTTATTTTTGTGCTATAATTAGGAACATTGGAGGGGATATGCCGTATAAATTACTGGTTACCGACGATAATACCCATATTATCGAAGTGTTGCAAAGAAGGCTGAAACGGGAAGGTTTTGAAGTAGTGACCGCCGGCGACGGAGAAGAGGCATTGCTTAAGATCGAATCGGATGAGCCCGATGTGATCCTTCTTGACTTGAGAATGCCTAAAATGAACGGGTTTGAAGTTTTAAAAGAGATCAAACGCAGGAATGAAATCGAGTTGAACAAGATACGTCCGGTTATAATCATAAGCGGGGGGGATGAATCGGAAGCAAAAGAGGAAGGCCTGATTTTATCCGAAACCGAATGCTATCTGAATAAGCCCTGCAGTATAGAAGAAATACTGAAGGCGATCAGAAAGATGATCGGTTTGTTGAATAACGTAAAACCATTATAAGCGAAAAATTATGACTTTTACTCTTTTCTGGATATCCTGCATGGTTTTAAGCGCTCTGCTGGCTTCTGCTAAAAAAGAAACGGTATGGGTATGGGTGGTGATATCTTTGTTCATTGGTCCGCTGGGATTGTTAATACTTTTTTTTGTTCCGGCAAAGGTTAAGAGATCCGAAAAACAGATCCTGCAGATAAATCCCCCCCGTGATTTAAAGGCTGAATTAACCGCCATAAAGGTACAGGTAGATAATCTGTATATCAAACTCGGAGAATTGGAAAAATTGATCGATACCGGCGCTCCCGTAAAGCCGGTACCGCGCGTTACGCCGGAATCCTCGTTTTTCTCCCCTTTGATCCCCGAACAAAAAACACCGGTACCGTTATCTGTCCCGAAAACGGATATAGAGTTTAAGCTGGGGAGGTACTGGCTTAACCATATCGGAATCGTAGTTTTTACCTTGGGAATGGGTTTTTTAATCACTTATACTTTCCGATCTCTGGAGGCGTGGGCAAAAATAGGTTTCGGATACGCGGTAAGCGTTTTTTTGTTCTCGCTGGGTGCCAAACTGGAACGCCGGGAAAAACTTATTCGGTTCGGCAGGGTACTTCTGGGAGGCGCATGGGCACTGGTGTATTTTACCACCTTCGCGATGTATCATTTCGACGCCTCGCGCGTTTTGAACAGCCAGGGGATAGACCTGCTGCTGCTGGCACTGGTTTCCGCGGGGATGATTGCGCATTCCCTGAAATACCGTTCTCAGGAATTATCCGGGGTCGCGCTTTTTATCGGATATATCACCGCGGTCATAGGCGACGTGAACTGTTTTACCCTCACCGTCTGCGCGATGCTCGCGCTCACCGCCCTGATATTGATGTACAAAATGCAATGGATAAAATTGATCTTTATCGGTATCATCCTGACGTTTGGATCGCATTTACTCTGGGTATTGAAACATATCTATTTCTCCCGTGTAGACACCGGCTATTTTGGAGTGCAGGAGGTTTATTTCTTCATAAACACGGGTTTTCTGTTTTTATACTGGCTCCTGTTCACCGCCGGGATTCATTGTATCAGATGCAAAGACGACTCCGTGAAAAACAGCCTGGCTTCAGCAAATTTCCTGAACAGCGTTCTGTTTTTTTTCATGGCCTACCCGAAAATCGCGTTCTCGTATCCCGGATATAAATTTACTTTTGTTTGCGTATTGGGGATAGCATACCTGGCGCTTTCCTTCTGGGAAGACTGGAAAAAGAACAAAAAACTGTATATCAGCAATACCATTATAGCCGTTTTCCTGCTTACCCTCGCCGTTCCCCTGAAGTTCATCACCTACCACACGACGGTCATCTGGCTGATCGAGCTTCCATTTCTCCTCTTGACCGGGTTGATCTTTGACCGAAAAGTTTTCAGATATTTGAGCATGGGACTTTCCGCGCTCATTTTTTTGAAATTCCTCACTCATGATTATTCTTCCTCCGGGACAGCAATTATTTTCGGCTATCGGACAGGCTGGAACGTATTATTGTCGTGCGCGGGATTTACCGCGATGTCCTGGGGCTATTATCTCTACCATTCCGTAAGGACAGTAACTGTTTTAGAGAAAATTGAAATAAGCCTGCGTAATATCTTTTCCGTTTTTGCCGCGGTTTATTGCGCTTCATGGCTGGTATTGCTTGCCGAACCCGAGTGGGCCACATTCCTGCTTTCTTTGGAGATCATCCTGTTTATGGCATTGGGATATCTGTTTCGTGATGCCTGTCTGCGTTTTTGCGCCTTTGCATTGAGCATGGCCGTGTCATTCAGGTCTATTTTTGTAGACAAGCCCGGCTATTTTTATCCGGTTACGCAGTGGTTCCTTATCGGCTGGATAATAACAGTCCTGTACGCGGCTTATTTCGTTTTAAGGAGCGTAGATATCTCCACGCGCCTGCGGCCCGCGGAACGAACGATAAAGAACATCCTGTTCTATAGCACTACCTGCCTGTTTGTGTACGTGGTACATGAATATACGCGCACCACCTGGATTTCGCTTACCCTCGGGGCCGCCGGCCTGTGCCTGTTCACCGCCGGGTTCCTGAGCAAGGATAAGTTTTTCCGGATAGGAGGGTTTGTTGTTTTTACGGTAACCGCAGCGCGCGTATTTTTCATCGATCTCTCCGGATTGCCCATCATTTATAAGTTCGTTAGTTTTATTCTCCTGGGAATCGTTTTCCTGGGTGTATCGTTCGTGTATAACAAATCCTCCATAAAATCAGAACATGATACAATCACCCAAAAATAATCAACGCCGGTATGGAATACCGCGTACTGCGTACGGCCTGTTCTTATTCATGTTTTTGTTGGGAATATGTTTTTACCTGCCGTCTCTGGCGGAAAAAAATGGAGATAAAGAAGCGCTTTTTTATAAGCAATTAGGGAAGGAAACGGTCCAATGCGAATTATGCCCCCGTGGATGCGTCATCCCCGAAGGCAGGCGTGGTTTTTGCGGAGTGAGGGAAAACCGGAACGGGACTCTTTATTCACTGGCATACGGCAAAGCGGTTGCCGTTCACCTGGACCCCATAGAAAAAAAACCGTTCTTTCATTACCTTCCTCGAAGAAATGCGTTTTCCATAGCTGCCGCCGGATGTAATCTCAAATGCAAATTCTGCCAGAACTGGGAAATTTCGCAAAAACTCCCGGAAGAAGCGGCGTATACTTTTATGCCTCCCGATGAGCTGGTGAGAAAAGCCCGGGAAAGCGGTTCACCGGTTATCGCCTATACCTATACCGAACCGACCATCTTCTTTGAATACATGCTGGAGACCGCAAAACTGGCACAGGAACAAGGACTCAAGAACGTCCTGCATTCAAACGGGTACATAAACGAAGAACCTTTACGCCTGCTGATCCGATACATAGACGCGGCTAACATCGATCTAAAAGCGTTTGACGACGATTATTACGCTCAAATGACCGGAGGCACGCTCCAACCGGTTTTGCGAAGCCTGAAGATATTGAAAGAAACGGGCGTTCACTTGGAAATAACCAACCTGATCCTGCCCGGGTATAACGACAGCGAGGGACAGATCCGCCGGATGTGCCTGTGGATAAAGGAAAATCTGGGGAGCGATGTGCCGGTCCATTTTTCACGGTTCTTCCCCACCTATAAACTCGCCGCCTTAAATCCCACGCCGGTTGCCGTCCTGGAAAAAATACGGCAGACCGCCATGGACTGCGGCCTGAAATATGTGTATATCGGCAATGTCGCCGGCCATGCGGGAGAAAACACCTATTGCCCAAAATGCAATACTATCGTGGTTAAACGGGCAGGGTATATCGTTACGGAAATAAACCTCATCCGGGGAAAATGCGGGGTTTGCGGGGAGAAGATAGAGGGAGTCTGGGAATAGTAAAGTAGATCAAATAAAAATGCCTAATTTTGAATTCGTCATTAGAAATTAATTAGGCATTAGGGTTTTGGAATTAGGATTTTAACGGCAGCAATCCGAAAACTTATGGCAAAAAAACCGATTATACTATTGTTTATGGCAAGCTTTGGCTTAGTGATAAGTTTTTCACTGCGAGCAGAAGAGATAAAGGAGCCGAATGTAGCGGGGAGTTTTTATCCTTCCGATCCGCAAGAACTTTCTTTGATGATAGACGGATTTTTATCGGCGGCTGATCCCCAGCCCATGCCGGGACAGATATTCGCCCTTATTTCGCCCCATGCAGGCTATCCCTATTCCGGGACTACCGCCGCTTTCGGGTATAAACTTATCCGGCAGAGGCATTATAAAACGGTTGTGGTGATCGGGACAAGCCATTATTTTGGATTCAGGGGAATATCGGTTTACCCGGCAGGTTCATTCCGGACACCCCTGGGGGATATCGAGATAGACCGTGATTTTGCCGCGGCTTTAACAAAAAACTCGGATATGCTGTTTTTTGAACCTCGGGCCTTTGATGAAGAACATTCCGTAGAGGTCCATCTGCCGTTTCTGCAAAAAACACTTTCCGGTTTCAAGATCGTGCCGGTGGTCATGGGAGACTGCGACCTTCAAACCTGTAAAGAATTCGCGCGCAGGCTTGCGGAAATAATAGGAAGCCGCGCGGATGTGCTTATTGTCGATTCAACGGACATGTATCACGGGTATGTTTTTACAGAAGCCCGGATCGTTGACCGTTCAACCCTGGACTGCCTGGAGCGTATGGATGAAAACGAGCTGTACGATGGATTACGCGCAGGTACGCTTCAGCTTTGCGGCGGTTTTTCCGTAGTCTCGACTCTTATCGCGGCAAAACAATTGGGGCATCGAACGCTGAAAGTGTTGCAGTGCACGACTTCCGCAGAGGTAACCGGCAAAAAAATAAATGGAGAGTGGTGCGTGGGATACGCAAGCTGTGCCATTGATCAGCAGGGAGGAGAAGGAGAAATGTTCGATAAAACACAGAAAAAACGACTGTTGGAAATTGCCCGGGATTCAATTGAAACCTATTTAAAAACCGGCAAAAAGCCGAAGGTAAATGAATCCGATCCCGCGTTATCCCGTGAGATGGGCGCGTTTGTCACCTTGCATGAAAAAGGCAGGCTCAGAGGATGTATCGGCAATCTTATCGGCGGCCAGCCTTTGTATCTGACGGTCCGGGATATGGCAGTGGAAGCGGCTACCGGAGATCCCCGTTTTCCTCAGGTAAGACTGCCGGAGCTAACTGATATCGAGATCGAAATATCCGCGCTTTCCCCCCTGGAACTTACGGATTCAGCGGATAAAATACAGATGGGAGTTCATGGGGTTTTGATAAAAAAAGGGTATCGCAGCGGGGTCTATCTTCCACAGGTAGCTACGGAAACCGGCTGGTCAAAAGAAGAGTTCTTATCTTCTTTATGCGCGCAAAAAGCCGGGCTTTCCGCCGATGCCTGGAAGGACAAAGGAACCGAGCTCTATATTTTTACCGCTTCAGTCTTTTCAGAAAAAGAAATGAGCAACTAAAATATAACCTAAAGTTTAAGCTCTACGTTTTACGGTTTTCTGACAACCGGCAACTAACAACTAATACCTAATGACTCCTCGATTACTTTCCAGTTTCTTCATATTCGGCCTTACCCTGGGATTCGGCTCTTGTTTAGCCGGCTGCGGGCCGTTATTAATCTCGTATCTTGCCGGAAGGGAAAAAAACGTCAAAAATTCGATCCTGGCCTACGGTATATTTTCTCTGAGCAGGCTGATTGTCTATCTGGTACTGGGCATCTCGGTATATTTTCTGGGACATCTCCTGATAACCAGATTCTTCGATTCGATCGCCCGGCCGTTATATGTAACCGGCGGAATGATCATCGCCCTTATCGGGTTCTTTCTTATCATAGACAAAAATCCCGATCCTGCGTTTTGTTCGAAAGCCCGCGGTTTTCTCTTTCGGAAAGACGCCGGGAACGTCATCGCCTTAGGAGTGATCATGGGTATTCTTCCCTGTTCAGCCTTGCTTTCGATACTCGCCTATATCGCGCTTACCGCCAAAACCTGGGTAGACGCGCTCATGTTCACCCTTGTTTTCGGCCTGGGAACGATTGTTTCACCGCTGTTTATTCTTGCCGCTTGCATCGGCCTTATCCCGCAAACAGGGGCCCCAAAACGGCTGCTTGGAGTTCTCAGCGGAGGGATCGTCGTTTTTGCGGGAATTCAACTCCTCCTGAAAGGAATTTCGACCTATGCATAGATTCTTCTGCCGGAACGGCACAATAAAAGAAAATACCATACATATCACCGATAAAACACAGCTGCATCATATCAGGGATGTCTTACGCTTTAAGCCGCACGATGAGATATTTTTCTTTGATGAAACCGGCTTTGAATATACAGGAACGGTAACCGCCATGGATAAGGAAACATTGACCGTGAGCATAACCGGCAGAAAAAAAACGCCCAGCCTCCGGCGGCCGTTTATCACCATAGCCTGCGCTATCCCCAAACAAACCAAGATGGAAGATATCGTTGATAAACTCACTCAGCTGGATGTCGACCGTATCATTCCCATGATTACCGAACGGGTGATCGTACAGTTAGACCAGCATAAAAAAATGCTGAAACTTTCCCGCTGGGAGAAGATCGCCGTGCAGGCGAGCCAACAAAGCATGAGAAAAACACTGCCGATCATCGGCCCGGTGCTGAGCTTTACGGAGGTACTCGCTGAGACGAGCGGCTTCAAACTCAAAATCATCCCTACCCTGGAAGGCGAACAGAGCCACATCCGTGAGATCATGCACAGAGAGAAGATTGAAAGCGTAGCCGCGCTTATCGGCCCGGAAGGAGATTTTACTCCCACCGAAGTAGCCGTTGCGCGACAGCACGGATTCATCCCGGTCTCCCTCGGAGAAACTATCCTCCGCGTAGACACCGCCGCTATCGCTATGGCAGCCTTATTGAGCATTACCGGGAAGACGAATGATTAAAACCTTTAAAATATATACTTTAGGCTGTAAGGTTAACCAATACGATTCCCAAAGCATACGCGAGCGGTTCCTGCAGGCGGGTTTTAAAGAAATGTGCAATGGGAAACAGGCGTATTTTTATATCATCAATACCTGTACCGTCACTGCTTCTGCCGACCGTAAATCGCGGAATATCATACGGCGTTGTATTAGTGAAAACCCGCGCGGAAAAACCATAGTAACCGGTTGTCTCGCGAAAAAAAATGAGGCTTCGCTTTCAGGAATAGAAGGGATAGGATACATAATCGGGAAGCGTTTTTGGGGTGAAGGGATCAGCGATTTTCAGGGGCGCACGCGGGCTTTTTTAAAGATACAGGACGGCTGCAATAACCGTTGCTCATACTGCAAAGTCCCGTTGGTTCGCGGATCATCCCGGAGCAGAGATATGAATACGATTGTGCGGGAGGCATCGGTATTAGCCGCGAAAGGATTCCGGGAAATAGTCCTGACCGGCATCTGCCTGGGAGCGTACGGCAAAGACCTGAAACCGCGGTCAAGCCTTACCGGACTGATCAATGAACTCGAAAAGATCCCGGCACTGGAGCGCCTGCGCCTCAGCTCTATCGAGGCAAGCGATATCTCAGACGAGCTTATCGCAAAAATGAGTGTGTCGCGAAAACTGTGCCCGCACCTGCATATCCCCATACAAAGCGGCGATAACGAAATATTACGCCTGATGCGCCGCAAATACCACAGGGAAGATTATCTGCGCATAGTCGCAAAGATAAAAAAAACAGTACCCGGAATAGCGGTCACTACCGATATTCTGGCCGGATTTCCCGGAGAAAACGAAAACCGGTTTAATAACACCGTCGGCTTGCTCAAAAAAATAAACCCTTTGCACGCGCACATCTTCCCGTACAGCCCCCGGGAAGGGACGGCGGCGTTCTCGCGCCGTGACACGGTAGATGCGAGTACTATGCGGAAAAGAATCTGTACGCTCACGAAGGCCGCCGACGCCTGCGCGCTGAAGTTCCAATCTTTTTTTATCAATCAAAAACTCGAAGTCCTTTTTGAATGCCGGATCAAGCAGCGGCCGGATTCCTGGGTAGGATATGCGGGTAATTATATAAAGGTCGCCGCCGTTTCAAAATACTGTCTTGCGGGCCAAATCATGCCGGTTCGGTTAACCGGCATAAAAGACGGATTTATGTCCGGACAGATTTAAAAAATGTCAACTCACAAAGCACAAAATTTTCCCGCGAAGCGGGATCCCGCCCAGCACTTACTTGCATGGCGGGAAAAATTAATCCAAAGCACAAATTTCAAATGTCAAACGTCTATTTCGCTTTGAGGTGAAAGTTGATTGACAAACAGATAAATCAATGCTATAGTATTTCTTTAAATTTATAAGAGAAAGGAGTGATTAGATTGTCAAAAGTCGACATTAAAGAAGGCGAATCTTTTGAAGCGGCGCTGCGGCGTTTTAAAAGACAGATCGAACAGGAAGGGATCTTGCGGGAAGTCCGGGACAGGAAACATTACGAAAAACCCAGCGAACGCAAGAGAAAGAAACAGCGCGGGAGAAAATAGGGATATGAACCTGGGTATTTCCACCTCTTGGAACGCTGCTCTGCACACCGACTCGAATAAGATCATCCAAGAAGTCAAAAACCTGGGATTCGATAAAGTCGAATTAAGTTTTAATTTTACCTCTTCCATGGTCGAAACGGTACGAAGACTGGTGGAAGAAAACCAGATAAAAGTTGTAAGCCTGCATAATTTTTGTCCTATCCCCGACGGCCTGAAAAGAGAAGAGGCTCTTCCCGATTGTTTTTCCCTTGCATCCACCGATGAATCGACACGGCAGAAAGCCGTCGGTTTTACCAAGAGGACTATTGACACGGCGGCCGCGCTTAACGCGCGGGCTGTCGTGCTTCATTGCGGCAGAGTCGAGATCCCTTCCCGCACGGAAGACTTGATTTCCCTGTACGCGCGCGGACTCAAGGATTCCCGCGCATTCTCGCAGATCAGAGAAGATATAATAGCCGAACGGCGTCAAAACGCAATGCCCTACTTCGAGAATTCGCTTAAAAGCCTTGAAGAGTTGAACACATACGCCCGAGGCAAGAATATCCTTCTGGGGATCGAAACACGGTTCTATCACCGGGAGATCCCGTCATTGGATGAAATAGGGGCTATACTTGAGGCTTTTAAAGGATCTCAGATCTATTACTGGCATGACACGGGGCATGCCCAGCTTATGGAAACCCTTGGTTTCTGTTCTCCAGACGAATACATCAACCGTTACGGTAACGCGATGATCGGGATACACGCGCACAACATCATTGGATGCTGCGACCATCAGGCCCCGGTGCATGGAGAGTTTGATTTTAACCGTATAACACCGTACATCAAAAGCGATACGATCGCCATAATCGAAGCCCATCAGCCCGCTTCCAAACAGGAGTTACGGGAAAGCAAGGAATATATCGAGAGGTTATGGAATGGAAAAAACACGGATTCGTAATCCGGTTGTCGCCGGTCAATTCTATCTATCATCAGCCGCGGCATTACAAAAGCAAATTGAGCAGTTTTTGCCTGAGAAAACAGAAAAACAGGCCGTGATCGCCTGTATGATGCCGCATGCCGGTTATGTTTATTCCGGAATGGTAGCGGTGGCAGTCGCTTCCGCGATCAGCATACCCGATACGGTTATCCTCCTGGGGCCAAACCACACCGGATACGGGAAACAGTTCAGTATCATGACCGGCATGTCATGGAGAACCCCCCTCGGCGATCTGCCGGTGGATACGGAACTCGCCCGCGGCATCCTGGCACGCTCCAAATATCTGGAAGAAGACGCCCTTGCCCACGAGTACGAACATTCTCTCGAAGTGGAACTGCCTATTTTACAGTATTTTAGAAAAGATTTTTCCATAGTTCCTATCGCCGTCAGCTCCGAAGATCCCGGCGTTCTCGGCACTATCGGAGAAGAGATAACTTCCGTGATCCGAGAGCGTAAACAAAAAGGATCTGTTTTGATCGTGGCGAGTTCGGATATGACCCATTATGAACCTCAGGAAACCGCGGAACGCAAAGATAATGAAGCGATCGGGGCAATACTGGAATTGAACGAACAAAAACTGGCCTTGAACGTGCGCCGCTTCGGAATAACCATGTGCGGGTACGCGCCGGTAGTTATTATGCTGCGCGCGGCCAAAGTGCTCGGCGCGAAACAGGCGAAACTGATCAAATACCAAACCTCGGGAGACATTTCAGGCGATCGCAAAAATGTCGTCGGATACGCGGGGATAACCATTTTTTAAGGGAGCTTTCTATGGAAAATATGGACAAAAACATCGATGAATCATGGAAGGATACGGTCGAAAAAGAAAAAGAGGAATTAAAAAAAGCAGGGAAGCCTCAGCACGAAGAGCCGGATTTTAATTTTTTCATCACCACGTTTTCCCTCCAGGCGGCCATAGCCCTGGGGGAAATAGCTAATCCGGTTACCAACAAAAAAGAAGAAAATCTGTCTCAGGCAAAATTCATCATTGATACCATTGCTGTTTTAAAAGACAAGACCAAAGGGAATCTTACGGGCGAAGAATCCACTCTTCTTGAGAACGTCCTGTATGAACTGCGCATGGTCTATATTTCCAAGTTCGAAGGAAAAAATGATCTTCTAAACAAAGGAACCACGAATGATCGATAAAGAACTGTTGGATATCCTTGCCTGCCCGGCATGCAAAGGAGACGTGGAATTGAAGAATAACCGGATCGTTTGCAAAAAATGCGCTAAGCGATACCCGGTCAAAGACGGCATCCCGGTCATGCTTATCGACGAAGCAGAATAGCTCATAGCTCCTGGCTCGTAAGTAAAAACATAAAACCCACGAACACACGAACACACGAACACAAGAACTAAAACTCTATGACTAAGATACTCGTTATCCACGGCCCCAACCTGAACCTTCTGGGAACACGCGAACCCGGGATATACGGAACGGTCACTCTGAAGAAAATCAACACAGCCCTCCGGAAGATCGCTAAAAGCCGAAAGATCGCGCTCACCATTATCCAGACAAACACTGAAGGCAGGATTGTGGATCTGATCGGAGCCGGAAGGCGCAGATACGCCGGGTTATTGATAAATCCTGCCGCCTACACCCATACCAGCGTTGCCATACGGGACGCCATCCTTGCCAGCGGACTGCCGGCCGTAGAGGTACATTTGTCTAACATATACTCACGGGAAGAGTTCAGGCACAAATCGCTTATAAGCCCGGCTGCAAAAGGCACGATAGTCGGATTCGGACCCGCGAGTTACACTCTTGGATTACAAGCTCTTCTCGATCTAACAACTGAGAAATGAAAAAAAACATTTTAATCGTTTACGATAAATTAAAAACGGCAGAACTCGATGCTCTTATCATATCATCTCCACAGAACATCTCTTTTCTTACCGGTTACCAAAGCCGGGATTCATTTTTACTCCTTTCCGGCAAAGAAAAAACCTACCTTACCGATTCCCGGTATACCGCAGAAGCGAAAAAGCATCTCCGTGGTTATACTGTTCGTGAAACCAAAGGGGGATTGGCAGCCACCCTGCTTGAACTCAGCCGGATTTTTAAGCTTAAAAGGATCGGGTTTGAAGAAAAATACACCAATTACGCGGCATATAAATACTTAAAAAAAATATTTAAGCATACGGTCACCCTTACGGGGGTGCCTTCCTGGGTGGAAGAATTACGCCAAGTCAAAACCCCTGAAGAACTCAAAGAGATAAAAAAAGCGGTTCAGATAACCATAGCCGCTTTTACATATATCAAAAAATTCATAAAAGCAGGTAAAAAAGAACTGGAGATCGCCGGAGAGCTTGAGCGTTTTATCCGGTATAACGGCGCTTCCGGCGCTTCCTTCGATATTATCGTTGCCGCGGGTGCGAATTCGAGTTTTCCGCATCATTTGACCTCCGCGCGCGTGATCAAACGCGATGAGCCCGTTCTTATTGATATGGGGATCGAACGAAACGGATTTAAATCAGACTTGACAAGAGTTTTCTTCTCCGGTAAAATAAACAGTCTTGAAAATAAGGTATACGGGATCGTCCGCGAAGCCCAGGAACGGGCAATACGGAAGATCAAGCCGGGGATCCCGGTCAGCGAGATAGACGCCGCGGCGCGGCAGTATATCGCGGAACGGGGTTACGGAAAAAATTTTCTGCACAGTCTGGGCCACGGGATAGGGCGTGAGGTACACGAAGCGCCAGCCATCTCTGAAAAAAACAAGGCGATTTTGAAACCGGGCATGGTTCTTACGATCGAACCCGGTATTTACCTCGCGAGAGCATTCGGCATACGCATAGAGGATATGGTCGCGGTAACCAAAAACGGAATGAAAGTTTTAAGCAAAAAATTACCCAAATAACGATATTAACGAAACAACGAAACTGAAAGGTAGGTAACAACGTGGCTCTTTCAATTACTGACCTAAAATCGGGAGTGACAATATTTGTAGACGGGGAAGTTTATCAGATCATCGAATCCCAGCATGTTAAACCAGGGAAAGGCGCGGCATTCTGCCGGACAAAATTGCGGAATATGCGTTCCGATAATGTCTTGGAAATGACATTTCGGGGGGAAACCAAAATAGACGAAGCATTCATAGAAGAACGGAAACTCCAGTATTTATACGTTTCCGGGGACAGCTATGTTTTTATGGACAACGAGAACTTCGAGGAATTGCAGATACATAAAGACCTTATCGGTGAAAAAGTCAAGTTCCTGAAGGATAACCTTAATGTGGTCTCTCTGTCTTACAAAAATGAAATATTGAGCGTTAATTTGCCTAACTTTATAGTATATAAGATCGTAAGCGTCGAACCGGGGATCAAGGGGGATACAGCCAAAAGCGGCACCAAACCGGCCAAGATAGAAACCGGCGCAATCGTCAATGTCCCGCTTTTTGTGGATGAAAATGATGAAATAAAAGTGGACATCCGCACCGGAACATACGTCGAGCGGGTCGTAAAATAACCGCCGGCGCGGACCAAGGAGGCAGCAGGTGAATCTAAAAGAAATAAAAGAAATGGTCAATCTGATGAATGAAAACAATCTTGTCGAACTGGAGATCGAAAAAGACGGGACGCGCATCAGACTCAAGAAAACCGGATCCGCGATAGAAGGAATGAACCAGCCCATCGTTATCGAACGAGGGAAAACGTCCCCGGAGCAGGCCGCGGAAACCGCTCGGCTCGCGGAAGCCAAACAAGCCGCAAAAACCGTAGAGATACGCGCTCCCATGGTCGGGACTTTTTACCGTGCCCCTTCGCCGGAATCTCCGCCATATGTTGAAGCAGGGCAGAATATAGAACCGGGACAGGTTATCTGTATCATCGAAGCTATGAAACTGATGAATGAGATCAAAAGCGAAATCAGTGGAAAAATCCTGGAAATCCTGGTTGAAAACGCCGAACCGGTGGAATACGGCCAGCCGTTGTTTATTATTGAACCCAACTAATCGTTTACTACTTTGTTTTCAAAGATACTTATCGCAAATAGAGGGGAAATTGCGCTCAGAATCATTCGGGCGTGCAAAGACCTGGGGATCAGGACGGTCGCCGTGTATTCGGAGGCCGACCGGAATTCCCTGCATGTGCGTTTGGCCGATGAAGCAATATGCATCGGCCAATCTCCCAGTAGTAAAAGTTACCTCAATATACCCGCCATAATCAGCGCCGCGGAAATCACCGACGTAGAAGCCATACATCCCGGATACGGGTTCCTTGCGGAAAATCCTCATTTTGCCGAGATATGCGAATCCTGCCACATCAAGTTTATCGGACCGACTCCTGAAAATCTACGGCTCATGGGCGATAAGATGAACGCGCGCACTGCCATGCTGAAGATAGGACTTCCCATCATCCAAGGCAGTACGGATACCATAAAGAATAAAGAAGAAGCGATCAAAATAGCGCAAAAAATACGCTATCCCGTCATAATCAAAGCGGCCGCCGGCGGCGGCGGAAAAGGCATGCGTATCTGCCATAACGACGTTACCCTGGCCAGCAGTTTCATGACCGCGCAGGCGGAAGCGGAAGCCAATTTCGGGAACTCAAAGGTGTACATGGAAAAGTACATCGAAAAACCGCGCCATGTGGAGATTCAGATCCTGGCGGATAAATTCGGCCACGTGATCCATCTGGGAGAGCGGGACTGCAGTATCCAACGGAGGCATCAAAAACTCATGGAAGAATCTCCTTCCCCGAAAGTCGACGGGAAGATCCGCAAACGCCTCGGCGAATTCGCGGTAAAAGCGGCGAAGGCCGTCAATTACGTCAACGCCGGAACCATCGAATTCCTGCTTGACAAGGACAACAACTGTTATTTTATGGAAATGAACACCCGTATCCAGGTCGAGCATCCGGTAACAGAGTCGGTCACCGGGATCGATCTGGTGAAAGAACAGCTTCGCGTTGCAGCAGACGAGAAGCTGCGCATCAAACAGGAAGACGTCCACATCAAAGGCGCGTCAATAGAATGCCGTATCAATGCCGAAGATTACGAGAATAATTTTATGCCGTCGCCGGGAAAGATCGACACTCTCAACTTCCCCGGGGGGCCCGGGATACGCCTGGATACGCACATTTATCAGGGATATGAAATTCCCACCTTTTACGATTCTTTGCTGGCGAAACTTATTGTCCACGGGAAGGACCGTGACGAAGCTATCAGGTTCATGCAGCGCGCGCTGAGCGAATTCACCATCGGCCCGATTAAAACCACGATCCCGTTTCACCAGCGCCTTATGGAAAATCCTTCTTTTTTGAAAGGTGACGTATCCACGCACTTTGTACAGGAAATGCTGAACGAGGAACAATCGGCATAAACTCAGTAAAAAGGGAGCGGGCATGCTCGATAGAGAAGAAGCACGCACAGAACTGGGGATAGTAAAAATCCACAAAAACGTCATTTCAAACATAGCCTCCATCGCCGCCCTGGATGTTGAAGGCGTCAAAGATATAGGAAAAAACCTGAAAAATAGAATACGGGAATTTATCAATAAAACGAAGTATACATCCATACGCGTGGATTTCGATAAGAACGGCCAGATAACACTGGACATACCGCTCATAATCAAATACGGATATAATATCCCGGAAGTTGCCGCTAAAACGCAGGAAAACGTGCACAATGCCCTGGATAAGATGACCAGCCTCATGGTCAGGGATATTAATATCCGCGTACAGGGGATCGATAAAGAATAAAATTTGGGAAAAGGGGGAGACTATGATGAGGGTTTTTTCTGTTCTGGGAGTGTTATTTTACGCGGGTATACTGATCTTAGGCGGCATCGGCCTGATCGTATTTTCCTTCAATCTGTTCCAGCCCGAAGAGATCAACGGTTTCATTAACTATGTCACCGCTACTTTTAACGCCCGCCTGATAATCGGACTCTCCGGTTTCATGCTGGTGCTGATAAGTTTCTCGTTCGCCCGGCTTATCCTGGGACGGTTCCAGCGCGAGAAAACCATCGCTTTTACGACCGCCTCCGGGGAAGTGACTATCGCCCTTTCCGCAGTGGAAGACCTCATAAAACACCTTGTTTTTGTGATCCCGGAGATCAAAGAACTCCGTCCCGATGTCATCGCGACCAAAAAAGGGGTCGTGGTAGCCCTTAAGGTAGTACTGAAATCCGGGGCCAACATTCCCGACGTTACCGCCCGCCTCCAGGATATCACCAAAACAAAAATACAAGAAGCCCTCGGGCTTGAAGAAGACATTGTTATCCGCATCCATATCATAAAGATCATTCCGAAAGACGAAAAAGACCGGAAACGGAAAGAGATCGAAAAGGACGAACCGAATATACCGTTTGGCGGGTACGGGAGGATATAAATCTTTAGTTCGTGTGTTCGTGAGTTTGTGGGTTTGTGAAAAATAACTTAGGGGAGGAATAAAATGAAGATTGGGATACTGACGGGAGGGGGAGACTGCCCGGGATTGAATCCGGTTATACGAGCAGTGGTACGGAAAGCGTTTAACGAAGGGCATGAGGTACTTGGCATTAAGAACGGTTGGAAAGGACTGATTGAAGCGGATACCATGCCGCTCAATCTTGAAACTATATCCGGCATTTTACCAAAAGGAGGAACGATCCTGGGGACGAGCCGCACGAATCCCTACAAAAAAGAAGGCGGCCTGGTTAAAGTAAGGGAAAATTTCCAAAAGCTTGGGTTGGATGCCCTGGTCGCGGTCGGCGGCGAAGATACGCTCGGGGTAGCTTCCAAACTGGTCAAAGACGGCATTCCGAACATAGTCGGCGTGCCTAAAACCATAGATAACGACCTTTCTTGTACCGATTATACCTTCGGTTTTGATACCGCCCTCAATATCGCCACCGAATGCATCGACCGGCTCCATACCACCGCGGAAAGCCATCACCGCATCATCGTAGCCGAAGTTATGGGAAGGCATGCCGGATGGATCGCTATCGAAGCCGGGATCGCCGGGGGAGCGGATGTCGTCCTGATACCCGAAATACCGATCGACATAGAAGAAGTATGCGGCCTCATCGCTAAAAGGCACAAACGAGGGAAGACTTTCAGCATTGTGGTGGTGGCGGAAGGAGCCCAATTTAAACAAAAAGACATGATCACTCAGGAAGAAAAACTTGACGAGTTCGGCCATGTCCGACTGGGGGGGATCGGAGACCAGCTGGCCAAAGAAATAGAAAAACGTACCGGATTTGAAACCCGGGTTAGTGTACTCGGGCATATCCAAAGAGGAGGTTCTCCGACTGCTTTCGACCGGATACTGGGGACCAGGTTCGGGGTAAAAGCGGTAGAGCTCCTCAAAGCTAAAAGGTTCGGACGGATGGTCGCTCTTTCCGGCAACAAAATAATCGATGTCCCTCTTGAAGACGCCGTAAAATCCCTGAAAACCGTGGATATGGAATTCTACAGTATCGCCAAAGAATTCTTCGGGTAAACCCGGGTTTAAAAAAAACAAGGATGACATGAGAGATAAAATCAAAGACCTTTTGTTGGAAAGCATTCAGGTAAAAGAAGACCTCCTGCATGATTACATTGATAAAATAATCGAGATTACCACGCTCATCATCGACTCTCTTAAAAAAGACGGTAAAGTCATGCTGTTCGGCAACGGCGGATCGGCGAGCGACAGCCAGCATATTGCCGCGGAACTGATCGGAAGATTCAAAAAAGACAGAAATGCCCTGCCGGCTATCGCGCTCACCACCAACACCTCTATAATAACTTCGCTTGCCAATGACTATGGGTATGAGATCGTTTTCTCGAAACAGATCGAGGCGCTGGGCCGGAAGAACGACGTGGCCATAGGGATATCTACCAGCGGCAAGGCCAAAAATGTCGCCCAGGGGATCAAACAGGCAAAAAAAATGGACATCAAGACCATCGCTTTGACCGGGGGAGACGGAGGGGAACTCGCGAAACTGGCGGATGTATCGCTGGTTGTACCTTCACTGGTTACCGCACGCATCCAGGAAGCGCACATAACTATCGGGCATATCGTATGCGAAATAATTGAGCAGACCTTATGTTGATACAAGTCCGCAAAGTCACACGGGGATATGATCAAGAATAAAATCAAGACTCTGCCGCAGTTAAGAAAAATAATCGCTTCCCTTAAATCGAAAGGGAAACGAGTGGTTTTTACCAACGGCTGTTTCGATATTCTCCATGCCGGGCACGCGCAGTACCTTGAAGACGCGCGAAAAATGGGCGACACGCTGGTAGTAGCTGTTAACAGCGACCGTTCGGTAAAAGCCATAAAAGGCAGGATCCGCCCTATCGTGGCCGAAAAAGACAGGATACGAATGATTGCGGCGCTGGAAAGCGTCGATTTTGTGGTTCTTTTTAAGGAAACTACCCCTCTGCGGATTATTCAAGCGCTTGTCCCCGACATCATAGTCAAGGGATCCGACTGGGATAAAAGCAAGATTGTCGGCGGAGATTTTATTACCGCACACGGCGGCAGAGTGCGCACTATCCGGCTCCTGCCGGGGAGGTCGACAAGCGGCCTGATCAAAAAAATCATGCACGCGGGATGCGGATAATGGCAAAAAGCAATGCGCGCGTAATCAATCGGATCATGGACGCGAATTGCAACCGGATACTGGAAGGACTGCGCGTCTGTGAAGAGATAACCCGGTTTATTCTTGACAACGGGAAGCTTACCGCCCGGCTGAAACAAACCCGGCACGTGATATGCGCGGCCATGGGGGCCCGGGGAGACAGAAATGAACTCCTGGCATCGCGTTCCGCCGATACCGACGTAGGAAAAAAGATCACCCTGGGGCTTGAAACAAAAAGAAAAAATTACCGGGATATTTTTTTCGCCAACATACAACGGGTGAAAGAGTCCATACGGGTACTGGAAGAATTTTCAAAACTTACGGATATTGAAGCGGCCGCGCGCTTTAAAAAAATCAGATACAGCGTTTATGAGATCGAAAAAGTCTTTGCTGAAAAAATCCGCTCTTTACGCCATACTGGATAAGGATGTTCTGGGGACGATGCCGTTTGAGGATCCTGCCGTGAAATTGCGGGATTCTAAAACAGATATTGTCCAATTACGGGATAAATCATCCGACAAACGTGCTGTTTTCGAAAAAGCAAAACGTTTACGCGGGATATATACCGGAAGCAAAACACTGTTTATTATCAATGATTACCCCGATATCGCCCGCGCGCTGGACTGCGACGGGGTCCATCTGGGACAGCGCGATATACCCCTTACCGCCGCGCGGCTGATCGTCGGCAGGGACAAAATAATCGGGATATCCTGCCGCACGATTTCTCAGGCTCTCGAGGCTCAGGAAAACGGCGCCGATTATATCGGGGTGGGGCCGGTATTCCCAACTTCGACCAAGCCGGCTGACGGAGCGATAGGCCTGGAACTGATAAAACAGTGTAAAAAAAAGATACAGATACCTTTTTTCGCCATAGGTGGTATCGACACACAGTCGATTTTCGCGATTTTAACTGCGGGAGCCGAAAGAGTCTGCGTTTGCGGCGCGATCCTGAAAGCCCGGGACATATGCGGCGCTGTTAAACATTTCAAACAAATTTTAAACAACAATCTTTTATTTTGCAACTGACAACCGATAACTGACAACTAACCATGACCCAATTAGAATCGGCGAAAAAAAACAAAATAACCCCTTTGATGAAAAAGATCGCTTCTTCTGAAGGCGTTTCCGCCGCTTTTCTCATACAGATGATCAAATCCGGCAGGATCGTTATTCCCGCCAACAACGGACACCGGCTTCAAAAGCCCTGCGGGATCGGATACGGATTACGCACCAAAATAAACGCAAACATCGGGACTTCCACCGATAAACCCCGGATAGACGAGGAACTGAAAAAGCTGAAAACCGCCGTCCGGTACGGCGCAGATGCCGTCATGGACCTCAGCGTAGGAGGAGACCTTCCCGCGATACGCAAAATGATACGTGCCGCGTGCCCCGTTCCGGTTGGAACGGTGCCGGTATATGAAATCGCGGTGCGCGCCCAAAACACAAAAAAGGATTTCTTGAAATTCACTATTGATGATATACTGGATGGACTTTCTGCGCAGGCAAAAGAGGGAGTTGATTTTTTTACGATCCACGCGGGCGTTACCCGAAAAAGCCTTTCTTTCCTCAAAAAACAGAGACGGATACTGGGGATAGTTTCACGCGGAGGAGCGATACTGGCCGGCTGGATGGCCCGGAATAAACAAGAGAACCCGTTTTTTGAACACTACGACAAAATCCTTGATATCGCGCGGCGGTATGACGTTACCTTAAGCCTGGGAGACGGGTTACGACCGGGGTCGATACTGGACTCCACCGATCAAGCGCAGGTCGCGGAACTCAGGATCCTCGGGAGCCTCGCCCTGCGGGCGCAAAAAAAGAATGTCCAGGTCATGATCGAGGGGCCGGGGCATGTCCCGATGGATCAGATCAAAAAAAACATCGTTCTTGAAAAAAATCTGTGCCATCAGGCGCCCTTCTATGTGCTCGGGCCGTTAGTGACCGACGTTGCGCCGGGATATGACCATATTACCTCCGCTATCGGAGGGGCATTGGCCGCCGGTTTCGGCGCCGATTTCCTGTGTTATGTGACACCATCCGAACACCTCCGCCACCCGGATATCGGAGATGTGCGTGAGGGGGTTATCGCTTCAAAAATCGCCGCCCACGCCGCGGATATCGTAAAAAGAATACCGGGCGCCCGTGAATGGGACCGAAAAATGTCCGTGGCGCGGAGCAAAAGGGACTGGAAAGAACAAATACGCTTATCCATGGACCCGGATAAAGCGAAAAACTACCGGGCTTCTTCTAAACCCGGCGTATCCGGCGTCTGTACCATGTGCGGCAAATTCTGTTCCATCAAACTGATGGAACAATGCATTTAGTTTTTTTCTGTTATCTGTGAACTGTAAACTGTAAACTAAATTCCGCGGGTGTGATTCAGTGGTAGAATGAGAGCTTCCCAAGCTTTCTACGGCGGTTCGATTCCGCTCACCCGCTATTATTTCAGGGATTCATGGGTAAAAAAGAGAAAAAAAACCGGGGAAAACTTGTTCTTTTAACCATGACAATTACTTTGGCGGTTATGAACGGATGCGAGACTCTTCCTCCGGCCGGTGCGCCTCCCCATCCGACTGCATCATCACCCTCGGCTCTACCGCCGAAAGGCCTGTACCACCGGGTGCAAAAAGGAGAAACCCTCTGGAGGATCGCCAGGAGGTATAATGTGAATCTGGATGAAGTGGTCAGGCTAAACCATATTTCCGATGTCTCAAGCATTGAAACCGGACAACTGATCATTCTGCCAAAACCGCTGAATGCGAGATCCCCGGCCCCGGTTGTCCCCGCAAATAACGAAGATTTTATATGGCCGCTGAAAGGCACGTTGATCTCCTCCTTCGGACATATGTACGAAAATATACTCAACAGAGGAATAAATATCAAAGCCCCGAAAAATTCGGACGTATTAGCCGCGCGCAGCGGCAAGGTAATTTTTATTTACGATAATTTTTTGAGTTTCGGCAAAACGATTATCATTGACCACGGAGATAATTTTTCAACGATGTACGCGCGAAATTCACAGATCCTGGTTAAAACGGGGGACGTGATCGAACGCGGAAACGTTATAGCAAAAGTCGGTTCGGCCGGGAGGAACAGAAACCCGTATCTTCATTTCCAGATACGAAAAGGGCACCTCCCGCAAAATCCGGTGTTTTATCTTCCCCGTTAAAAACTGTGCCGCAAGGCATAAACGATTGAGGTTTTTAACGGGGCGGAGCCCTGAACAAGAAGCCATCATCCAGCATTTATGAATAGAGATTACTTTTTCGATAGAGAACATCTTATCGGCGTTTTAAAGAAACGCATCACTGACGCACGGGAAGGATACCGGCAGAATATCGCCCTTCTGGGCGAAGAATCGGTCGGAAAAACTGCGCTGGCGTTTAAACTCATCGGAGAGTTCAACGATAAAAACATATTGTTCCTCTATTTGGAAATCCGACCGGAAGCAATTGCTGCTTTCGCCCGCAGGTTCATAGGTGTCCTGCTTTACAATTTCCTTTCCGACGGCACAGCGCCGCTCAAGGAAGAAATCGCTTATCTTATCGAAAAATCCGTTTCTCGTATTCCCAAAACAACTGCAAAGATCACTTCGATCCTCGCGGATCTGGAAAAACGGAAAAAAGAGAACATTTTCGGAGAACTGCTGTCCCTCTGCGATATCCTTCGACAGGAAACACATACTATGGTCGTGGTGATCTTCGATGAATTCCAGAATCTGGGGTCGATTGACAGCAGGAATATTTTCAAAGAATGGACCAGACAGCTGGTCTCGCAGAAAAACACCATGTACATCATCATCAGTTCCCTGCCGGTAAAAGCACAAAATATTCTTTCCAAAGAACTCAGTCTTTTATTCGGTAATTTTGAGGTCATAACCGTCGAACCGTTCAACTTAAAAACTACCGGACTTTATCTGGAACAGCGCCTAAAAAACATAAATTTCAGCCGCGGCCATAAAAATTTTATCGCGCATTTTACCGGCGGCATACCGTTTTACCTGCAGAGCATTTCCGAAGCCATCATTAAATCGCCGAACGCGAACCTGACCGCTATCCTGGACGACCTGCTTTTTAACTCACAGGGTATTTTACATCAAAAATTTTCCGGGTATCTAAAACGTTTCCTTGACGCGCCTCACGGCCCGGAATACGCGCTCATCCTGCACCTCATCGCCGAAGGCCATAACAAATGCCGGGATATCGTGAACATGACCAGGAAACCCAAAGAAAAAATCCTGGGAATATTGAATTCCCTGACTGAACAGGGGATGCTCACGCGCAACGGAGACTTTTTCATCCTGAGCGACCGTGTGTTCGGTTTCTGGCTTCATTTTGTGCACCAGGGCAAGATGCATTCATTTACTTTCGATGCCAAGAATCAAAACGCCCTTTTCCGCAAAAAAATCGAATCTCTGCTGCAGGAATTCATGGAAAACACGGATAAACCGGTTATGGAACGGATCGAAGAACTCCTGCATCTGTTCGGAAACGACTTGATACACATAGAGCGCAAAAAACTGCGTTTGAGCCATTTTCGCGAAATTAAACCCCTGGAATTCAGCGGGGGAGGAATGCGTGAAGGGCTCATTTGCCGGTCAAACGACCGGGTATGGCTCTTCGCGTTCAAAAACGAAGTGGTGACCGAGGAAGACATCACCGAATTCTCCAAAGAATGCAAAAAATACCATAAAAAACTCGAGCGCAAAATAATTATCGCCTTAAAAGATGTCGATTCCAACAGCCGCCTGCGCGCGATAGAAGAAAAGATATGGACCTGGGACGTGAACAGCCTGAACCAGATTATGGACCTGTTTTTTAAGCCCCGGGTGATTGTATGAGGTAAACATTAATAATCGTAATTCGTAAATCGTAAATGGTAAATCGTAAATTGAAAGTGTAATATAAAAAATTCCTTATTATTACGAATTACGCTTTACGAATTACGATTAACGAATTGCTCAAGTTCTATGAGAATACTTGTGCTTTCTGACCTGCACATACCCTCCGCGGCCGGGGACTTGCCGGATGAAGTGTATTCAGCGCTTAAAGACGCGGATATGCTTATACTCGCGGGAGACCTGGCAGATGCAGCCGTGTATGATAAATTGAAAAAGTTATGCCCCTTGATAAAAGCGGTAAGCGGGAACATGGACAGTGAAGAACTCAAGAAAAAACTGCCCGGCAAAGAGATCATCAGCGTTGGACGTTTCAAGATCGGACTGATGCACGGGTACGGGCCGTCGGACAAACTCCTGGACATCGCGGAGAAAACCTTTAAAAATGACGGAGTTCAGATCGTCATTTTTGGACATTCGCACCAACCGCTCAGCAGGAAAAAAAACGGGGTGCTTTATTTCAACCCCGGAAGCCCCACGGATACGGTATTCGCTCCGTACACCTCATTTGGGATATTGGAGATTGACGGCGGGATAAAAGCACGGATCGTTAAATTGTAACCACACGGACTGCCGAACAATTATGGACAAATTATGGGCGCCCTGGAGGATCGCGTATATTAAATCCGCAAAGAGAAAAGCACAATGTATCTTTTGCGGCGCCCAAAAAAGACCGTATAAGAACCATTACCTGGTTTTTAAAACGCGGCATTCCTTATGTATGCTGAATCTCTATCCGTATAACAACGGCCATCTCATGGCGGCTCCGCTCAGGCACACGGGAGAAATCGCTAAGCTTTCCGACGCGGAAATGCTGGACCTTATGCGAACGGTCGTGAAAGCCCAGAAAATGCTGGATACGGTGCTTAAACCGCACGGTTATAATATCGGGATGAACATTTCCGATATCGCGGGGGCGGGGATCCCGAATCACCTGCACATCCATATCGTCCCCCGCTGGAAAGGAGACACCAATTTTATGCCGGCGGTGGCGGGGACAAAGATTATTTCGCAGTCGTTGGATGAATTATTCAAACAGCTTAAAAATACCTGCAGATCATGCTGAACCAAAAAGCAATAAAAAACATCGAACGGGAATTACTCGCTCCTTTCGCCATGAAAAGCTCGGAGACCAGGGGAAGAGAGCATCCTGAAACCGAACACGCATATCGAAGCGCCTATCAGCGGGACCGGGACAGAATCATCCATTCCGCGGCATTCAGGCGGCTGGAATACAAAACACAGGTATTCGTAAACCATGAAGGCGACTACTACCGTACCAGGCTTACCCACACCCTGGAAGTATCCCAGATAGCGCGCACCATCGCGTTCGCACTCCGGCTGAACGTCGATCTTACCGAAGCCATCGCTCTTGCCCATGACGTCGGGCACACTCCGTTCGGCCATTCAGGAGAAGACGCCCTGAACGAATTAATGGATTCAAACGGCGGCTTTAACCATAATTTGCACGGATTGAGGGTCGTGGATGAGCTTGAAGAACGGTATCCCGATTTTCCCGGCCTTAACCTGACCTGGGAAGTCCGGGAAGGGATCGTAAAACATTCCACCGCTTTCGATACAGCCGTAAAGATCAAAAGCCTGGCCCCGGAGGAAATGCCCACACTGGAAACGCAGATAGTGGATATTGCCGATGAAATAGCCTATGACAACCACGATATCGATGACGGTCTTACCTCCGGGCTGTTGGAAGACGCGGATCTGAAAAAATTGTTTCTCTGGGATAAAATATGCCGGGCAATTCCCAAAAAATATGCTACAATAGACGTAGATAAAAAAAGGCATCTTATCATCAGGTCGCTTATCAATATGCAGGTTACCGACCTGATCGCGCGGACCGAGGCCGCCATACGAAAGAAACGCATCAGATCCTGCATGGATGTGAAACGATGCGGGGAAAAACTCGCCTCATTCAGCCCCGAACTCCAAAAAATGCGAAAACCATTGCGGGAAATGCTGATGAAAAACCTGTATCACCACTACCGGGTCGTGCGCATGGCGGATAAGGCGAAACGTTTTATTAAAGAACTTTTTGATTTATACGTCTCTTTACCGCAGGCGCTGCCGATGCATATTCAAAAACGCGTCGAGACAAACGGTGTGGAGCGTGCCGTATGCGATTATATCGCGGGAATGACTGACCGATATGCTTTGGACGAATATAAAAAATTGTTCTACCCCTACGAAAAGGTATAAAACATTAATCTCTTCGGTACACAGCATCTACCGACTGGTGAATTCTACCTTTGAATTCAAAGAACTTATCTGCCGGTTAGGAAGGCTGCTCTGCCAGATATTTAACGCCCAGTCATGCCTGATCATCATCCTTGACCCCACCAAGAAATATTCCATCCTGCGCTGTAATATATATGGTAAAAACAAAGAAGTGGTGGACAAAAAAAGGATCATTTCGGCACGGGTTGAGAAACGGATCATCAGAAAATTCCTGTCCATACGCAAATCCCATTTAATGGGGGTTCCCCTGGTATCCGAAGATATCATGGGGGCGATCATCATCAAACGGGTAAAAAAGAACGCCCCCTTTGACTCATATGACGAAGAGATACTCAGCACTATCGCCGAGCAGGCGATGATCGGCATAAAAAACCTCCAACTTTACGAAGAACAGCAACGGATAATCGTGGGAAGCATCAAATCAATCGTCACCCTTCTGGACACCCGCGTCCCCCGCGAATATACCCATTCGCAATATTTCAGCCGGCTGGTGACCGCTCTCGGCGAACAGATGCACCTGGATGAAAAACAGATCGAGAGCATTAATTACGCCAGCCATCTGCATGACACGGGAAAAATGGACATACCGCTGGCTATCCTGACCAAAACCACCAAGCTGACGCCCCGCGAGTATAATATCATCAAACAGCATCCGCTTACTGCGGCGGAGATCCTGCGCCCCTTGCAGATACTCAAACCCGCGATCCCGATCATCATGCATCATCACGAAAAATATAACGGTACCGGATATCCTTCCCGGCTTAAAAAAGGGCAGATACCTATCGGAGCGCGCATTATGGCTGTCGCCGACGCATTCGAAGCGATGGTATACGGAAGGCCGTACCGCGAACGTATGGGGATCGACAGCGCCATCAAAGAAGTAAAAAAGAAAAGCGAGATACAGTTCGACCCGAAAGTCGTCGAGGCTTTTTTAAAAGTAATAAAGGGCGGATTTTATAGAAAATACTTGAAACTGAGCAAACAAAAGAGTTATAATAGAGAAGATGGTAATTCGTTCCACCCGGTAAAACGCTGATACTTATTTTCAGGAGATATGGAGAATAAAAACAATCCTCAGTTCGATTTGTTTACACAAGGCAGGGCGTCCGCCGGCGGGATCCCGCATGATTCCCCGGAACGGATTTTCGCCATACGCAAATACGAGAAAATCCTGCTCTTAAGCATAAGTTTTATAGTTACCATAATTATCTCGTTCTCTCTGGGCGTGGAAAAAGGGAAACGAATACTGGCTTTGAAATCGCGGGCAGGTTTTGATGCCGCCCTGGCGCGAAAGGCGTTCCCCGCCCCTCAACGCACTTCCCCGCCGTTAAGGGGAATGACGGTTTCCGCGGTGCAGAAAAAAACCGTAACTGCGCCGTTAGCACCCGTAAAAACTGTGCCGGTTACGGCGGCGGCTGCCGCTCCCGCGCAAATCCCCGCGCCTGCTCCTGCCGCCGTCAACGCGGCCGGTTCTTTTACCATACAGCTCGCTACCTTCAAAACCAAAGCCTCCGCGCAAAGAGAAAAGGCGGCTTTACAACAAACGGGACACCCGGTATATGTGACTTCAAAAGGAAAATATACCGTTCTCAGCATAGGTAACTTCTCGGATAAAGAAGCGGCAACACCTTTTTTGTCGGAACTCAAAAAAAACTACCAGGATTGTTTTATAAGGAGGTTATGAAATGGCCATCCACCCGTCTTTGAATTTTTCTGAAAAAGATCAAAAACAGCGTTCTGTCTTGAAACGGATCGAGCGCATCAAACACATGATCGAAAAAAACGAATGGAAAGAAGGAGATAAAATATTCGGCCTTCCAAAGATCAAAAGCGTCAGGATAAAGATCAAAAAAGAGAAGGTCGAAAAAGCGGCTGATGCTGCCGCCACCGGTGCAGCCGCCACTCCGGCAGCCGGAAAAGAAGCCGCTAAATCAGCCGTTAAATCCGAGAAGAAGTAGACTTTCTACGGAATCCCGCGTGTATTATCGAAAATTAACGGAGGGTAAACCTTTCCCTCCGTTAATTTTAAAAAATTCCTCATGGATGGACTCTTTCGCTAAAAAAATAAACATTTGCGCGATGTCGGCATTGATATTGAACGCCGCTTTCTCCGCTTCCTTCGCCGCCGGCCTGGAGCCTTTTATCGGAGAGATAACCGAGAATAATATCAATATCCGCTCCGATTCTACATCCGGGGCGGAATCTCTCTCTAAAGTGAACAAAGGACAGCGGATTGAAATCGTCAGTCAATCCTATGATTGGTATAAAATACGACTTCCCCTGCAGGTCGCGTGTTTCGTTAAAAAAGAGTTCGTGGATATATCCGAACCGGGTAACGGCGCAGTAACCGGAGAAAATGTGAATATCCGTTTTTTTCCCTCTGAGTCCTCGATAATTGCAGGACGGGCGGATGAAAACGAGCCGGTTACCATTCTTGGAGAAACCGACGGTTGGTATAAAATCAACCCGGTGAGAAATAGTTTCGGCTGGGTGCACAAAAATTTCATCCGCAAAGCCGCCGTGCAGGAAATGCCCCGGGCAGAATCGGCAATTTCCATTGTTTCCCGGATACCGGCTGGATCGGCTTCTGTTCTTCCCGCGACAACGGTAAAACCTTCGGAACAACGGACAGAAATGCAGGTTTCCGTAGTTATTCCCGAAATACCAAAGCTGGCGGCTATTCCGGCGAAACGGGCACCTGAAGCACCGGTTCCCGCAGTGCCGGAAACAGAAGGTATTGTTACTCTGACCGGATTGGTTAAAACCTATGGGAACGTGATCAACCGCCCGGCAACACATAAACTCATTACCAAAAATAAGCACGTATACCTTTTAAAATACAATCCGGCTTCCCTGAATGAAATGGTATTCCACACCGTGCGTATAACCGGCAGGCAAGTTTCCCTCCCGAAAACGAAATTTCCCGTTATTGAAGTCGAAAAAATCGAAATATTGGATTGATTTGTTGACCCGATCTATACGCATGAAAACCATCACCGTAGACCTTAAAGAACGCAGTTACCGGATAATACTTGGAACGGACATAATCCGTTTTTTAGGGAAATACCTTGTGCCTTTACGCCTCGGAGATTTTGCCTGTGTGATAACCAATCCGCTGCTCAAACACCGATATGGCGCCGCCTTGATGTCCGAGTTGAAGCATTCCGGTTTCGACGCCCGTTTCATTCTTGTTCCGGACACCGAAAGAAGCAAATCTTTTGCGGCCGCCTCCCGCCTCATCAAAGAACTGACCGGTATCGACAGGAAAAAAAGGGTATTTATCATCGCATTCGGAGGAGGAGTGATCGGGGATCTGGCCGGATTTACCGCGTCTATCTACCGGCGGGGCATCCCATACATCCAGATACCCACCACACTGCTCGCCCAAGTTGATTCCGCGATAGGAGGGAAGACCGCGGTTGACCTGCCTGAAGGGAAAAATCTTGCCGGGACATTTTACCAGCCCCGCCTGGTATTCAGCGACACCGCGTTCCTGCGTTCCTTACCCGCAAAACAGGTCGCCGGCGGCATGGCGGAAGTCATAAAGTACGCGGTGATCAAAGACCCGAAGTTATTTGCTTATCTTGAAAAAAACCTTTCTCGGATACGTGATCTTGACCCCCGGGCCATGGAATTCATTGTCGCCCGCTGCAGCGCCATTAAAG
>JBAZGE010000020.1:0-31027 GCA_041653035.1 Candidatus Omnitrophota bacterium | reverse complement strand
GCTCCGGTGCCGGTTCCGGAGTCAGCGGTTTTTGTTCCGGTAATTCAGGTTCGGCCTCAATATTCGAGGGACTTTTTATCTCAGGGATTTCTTCTTGGGGCGGCGGTTCAGGTATTTTTTCCTCAAGATGAATTTCAGGTTGAGGCGCAGTCTGCGGTTCCGGAGTCGGTTCCGGTTTGGGAATCGGAGCAGCATGTTCCGGTAATTTTACCTCAAGTATGGCGGGGCCGGTCGGTTTTTGTTTGGCCGGTGGGGCGAAAGGAAAGGATTCACGGATAAATCCTTCCGGCGCGAGCTCTCCGTTTTCTCTTGCCGGCGGAGCGAGTTCCGGTCCGAGTTTAATTTCTTGGGGAGGCAAATGGTTCTCTTCTGCCGGCACGGGCGTTTCTTTGCGCTCAAAGAATCCGCAAATATTAAGGTAAAGAGCGGGGATGAAAACGAGGGTAAGAAAAGTTGAGGAGGTTAATCCACCCATAACCGTCAGCGCCAAGGGTGCCTGGAGTTCCGCTCCTTCACCGATGCCAAAAGCCAACGGAACAAGGCCTAAGATGGTGGTCAGAGAAGTCATTAAAATAGGCCTCAAACGTGTTTTACCTGCTTCCAGAGCCGCATCGTAAGGAGAATATCCTTTTGCGCGCAGGGTGTTTATAAGTTCAATAAGAACGATCCCGTTATTGACCGCGAGGCCCCCCAGCATGATGATCCCTAAATAAGCGACGACGCTTAACGGTGTGTGGGTGACGAAAAGAGTGAATGCCACCCCGATAAGGGAAAGCGGGATGGTAAACATGATAAGAAGGGGCTGCCACAGTGATTCAAATTCAGCGGACATGATCATGTAAACTAGGGTAAAGGCGAGGATGAGCGCGAATATCAGGCTGGAGAATGATTCCTGCATTTTCTGTTGTTCTCCCGCCATCCCAAGCGTGTAATCTTTGGGGATTTTGGCTTTCACTGCTTGGGTGAGCGCAGTCACTTCTTTTATTGTCTGCCCAAGGTTATGTTGATAGCTGTTTGCGGTGACCAGGATGCTCCTTTGCTGATCGGTGCGTTTGATTTCCGTGGGCCCCACGCCTTTGGTCAGATAGGCAACTTCGGACATGAAGATCTCCATTCCCAGGGGGGAATGGATAAGCAGCCGGCGCAGATTGCTGAGATCCGCTCTGTCCAGAAGGCGCAGGCGTACTCTGATATCGATGTCTTCCTGGGTGGCTTTGTCTTTGAATTTGGTGGCCACATAGCCTTTCAGTGCCACTTGTGCAGTGACCGCGATGTCCTGCACGGAAAGCCCGTAGAGAGAGGCCCTATCTTTGAGTATGTGCAGTTTGGTTTCCGGACTGGGCTGAGGCATGTTGGTTTTGATCCCGTAGGTGCCGGGCATTTTTTTAATACGGGCTTGAATATAGGCGGCAATTTCCGTCAGCCTATTAAGGTCGGGGCCTTTGATTTCCACGACAATCGGCGCATCCGCTGCCAGAGACGCCCCTAAGGAGGTTTCTTGCGCTATATATTCTATTTCAGCCTCCCGCAGGTTTTCTTTATCCAGCCCGGTTTTTAATATCTGGATGACATCTTCGGTAGAACGGGTGATGCCTTCTTTTTTTGATTTTTTCTTGAGATTGATCATGATCTGTGCCTGGTGGGTTCCCAATGTCTGCAGGGCGGTTTCCTGGGACGATGCTTTTTCTTCGCTGGAACCGATATTGACGGTAACGTCTTTGGTTTCCGGAATTTTGAGCAGTAAGCGTTCTATTTTACCCACAACCGTGTCGGTGGTCTCCAGCCGGGAACCGGGAGGGAGGTCGACTTTGATAATGAATTGCCGTTGGTCAACCCGCGGGAGAAACTGGCGTTCCATGGTAAAAAGTAAAATAACACTCATCACAAAAAGGATAGTGATGATGCTGATAAGGGTGTTTTTTCTCTGAAGCAGGATATCCGCAAATTGTTTAAATTTGGCGGTTATTTTTTCGGTCGTGCTTTCGACTTTAGCCGCGATCCATTTTTGACTTTTGCTTTCCCCCCAAACGCTGACCAGGGCAGGTATCAGGGATACCGCTACTAAAATAGAAGCGATAAGGGAGAAAGAGATCGTAAAGGATAATTGTTTGAATATCTGTCCGGCTATTCCGATGACGAAGGCAAACGGCAGGAATACCGCGATATTCGTGAGGGTCGAACCGATGATGGGAGAGATCATCTCAGTGGTGCCTTCAACAATGGCATCTTTGAAGCTCTTGTTTTGCTGCTGCCGTAAACGGGTAATGTTTTCAATAACGATGTTGGCATTGTCCACGACCATACCCACGCCCATGGCCATGCCTCCCAAAGACATTATATTGAGGTCGATCTTGCTGAAATACATCAGCATGGTTGTAGCGGTGATACAAATGGGGATCGCGGTCATGATGATAAGCGAAGATTTCAATTCCCAAAGGAATACAAATAACACAATGAATGATAAGATGCCGCCTTGTATAGCGGCATCACGAACATTCCCGATCGCTTCCTGGATAAATTGCGACTGGTCATAGGTTGTTTGGATTTTGACCCCTTTGGGCAGTTTCTCCGCGAGTATTTTGTCGATCTCTTTTTGGATTCCTCTTACAACATTAATGGTGTTCGCGCCGGATTGTTTTCGTATAACCAGAGAGACGCTTTCTTTCGCGTTGTAACGCGCAATGCTTGTTTTTTCTTTTACGGTGTCTTTGGTTTTGGCGATATCCTTCAGGAAGATTAACCGCCTGCCCTGTTTTTCTTTACTCTCTTTTTCCTGCTGGGTTTTCGCGTTTTCTTCCGGGATGTCCAGCGCGGTGGGGGTTTCCTGTATCTCCCCGACTTTTTGGTATTCTCCCATGGTCCTGATGAGGTATTCATAAAAACTTTCTTTCAGGGTTCCCGCGGGATAATTCATGTTCGCCGCTTTCAGGCTGTCTACCACCGATACAATGGATATCTGCGAGGCGCGCAGGCGGGCCTGGTCGATCTCAACCAGGATTTCCCGTTCATCGCCGCCGCTGATGGTGGCGGAAGCGACCCCTTCGATCTTCTCAATGGCATCTTTAATGTATTTACGCGAGATCTCCCGTAATTCAAGGGGAGAGAGAGGGCCGGTCACCGCGAGGTTCATGATAGGCAGGTCAAAAGGGTTGTATTTCATGACAATGGGTTCCTGGGCTTCACGGGGGAGTTTTTCTTTGACCAAATCTATCTTTTCGCGCACGTTCAGGGCGGCGAAATCCATGTTCGTTCCCCAGTTGAATTCAACCATGACTAAGGAAAGGCCTTCTTTTGAAATAGAAGAGATCCGCTTAACGTTGTTTACGGTGCCGGTGGCTTCTTCGATAATTTTAGTTATCAAACTCTCTATTTCTTCCGGAGCGGCATTTTCATAGGAGGTAACTACGGTTATTTGAGGGTACGTTATGGTGGGAAACAGCGCCAAGGGAAGCTTGGAGAGGGAGATATATCCTAAAAGGATAATCCCCGCGAAAACCATAAAGGTGGTAACCGGTTTAGTGATCGATAAACGTGGTAAGTTCATAGTTTAGACGGTAATAGTAAAATAAAAAAGAGGGTACCTTTCACATCCTTTTACAGGATGTTATCGGGCTACCCCCTAATTGTATGCAGCAAGATACGTACTACTTTAATTTATTGATCGTAATGCTTAAGGCTTCGGATTTATTCTCATCCCTCTGATATATCGCGGTTACTTCCTGACCGATCTCCAGTGCCGTTTTATCCATAGGCATCGGGTTTTCATCGGCAACATTGAGAAGTATGCGTGTTTCAGGAGTGAATATTAAAAGTATCTTCTTGAGAGGATCCGTGGTGTCCAGGTTGTTGATTTCAACGGATTTTATCGGATTATTCAAAGTCATGTTCAGGTTGTTGATCGTGCCGCGTATTTCTCCTACAATAGGCTTGGGGATATCAGGGCTTTCGGACTGGGACAGGACTTCCTGTTTACTGTCTCGTACAGGATCAGGCATGTTTTCTTCGGAAATCTCTTTGGAAACTATCTTGGCGGCTTCCAGATAATAATAACGGTAGCATCGGGATTTGGTTACCAGTTCACTTTCATTTTTTTCGTTGGTCTCATAGGAATTCCGCCGCGTGCAGAAAATATTGTACTTACCGTTTTTCTTTCCGGTGAGCTGTACCAGATTCTTGCTGCCCAGATCAAAAAAAATCTTTTTTAGCGTGTTCTGCAGGCCTCCTTTGATAAGGTATGTTTGCGCATCTTTTGAATGCAGGATCAACCAGTCGGTCTGTCCGTGTTTTTCAAGTTCCAGTCTCCCTTGTACGGTGATGATTTCCGGCTGTTTAACCGGCGCGGCCGCTTTTTGCGCATAGGCGGGGAAAGAAACCGAGAGTACGGCTGCCGCCAGAAGCCCCGGGATAATTAAAGCACGATTTTTCATTTTTCGCCTTCTTTTTTATCAAGTACAATGGGTTCCGCTGGTTTGGATTCTTCCTTACCCGCAGCCTCTTCGGTCTTAATGATCTTTTTCAGGTTGATAACCTTGATCAGCTCTCCTTTAACGCTCATTTTGGGTTTCAGTATTCCGTTAACGATGGCCGTGTTTTTTCCTTTCAAGGCTTTGAGTTCTTCCGCCGGTTTTCCGATGAGCACGTATTTTTCTCCCTGAGCGGTAGTGAGAACGGTTTCCATCCAGGGATTATTGGCGAAATTGGTCATTTTAACCCGGGCGATTTCTCCGTTGACCGTAATGGGCCTGCCGATCTCCGGATAGAACTCAGGCTGGTCTCCCGCCGCATGGGCAGGAAAAAAAGAACATCCGAGAAATGAAGCGAAAACAAAAATACCCCATACTATTCTTGTGAACATCCCGCACCTCCGTTTTTGGACAACATCGTTCTTATTATAAGCGATAAGAAACAGAGAGTCAATAGAATGTTGCTCATAGCTGTTAATTTATGACTTTCTGAGGAGTGAACTCATTGCGCGGCACAACCGCGGTGCGGTACTTCTCGCCGCTGTTAAGCTCGATCTCCAGGGCCACCCGGTGCCCGTAATCCTGGGCGAACCGCAGGTTTTTAACATCTTTCAAGATGATCTTTTCCGCCGATCCGTCACTGTACTTGATGCTGCTGCCGGTAAGGAATATCCGTTCGGTTAATCCGGAACGCCTGTATTCGATAGACGAACCGTCTTCGGCAATGGTATAGGTAGCCGCGCTCGTTCCCGGGCTGGATGTTCCCGCGCGCAGGATCCGTTCAAACATGGCCATGCTGGCGATATGCCCCTGCACAAAAGGCTGCTGCCTGTCTATGAACTCCTTTTTCATTGCATACATCTCGCTGCCGATGCTTCCGATGAAAACCACCATCAGCCCCAGAAGCCCCAGGGCGATCAAAAGTTCCAAGAGCGTAACTCCGGTATTGTTTTTCATGGAATCCGTCTCCTTATGAGGTTTATGCAAAAAAGGGCTCTGCTCTTTTTGAAAAGCCAAAGAACAGAGCCCTTTCGCGCTCGATCAAGTCAAGCGTATTATATCGCTTCTCCTCCGTTCGTGAATTGTTTTAGCCAGTTTACGCTTTTTTCCAGTAAATCATCCACCGCCTGCGTTGCGTCGGCATCAGTTGTGGTCGTCGTTACGGTGTTTGTGGCTGCGTCGGTAGTGTCCGTAGTGGTTGTGTCGGTTGTGTCCGTGGTGGTTGTTGCATCCGTTGTCGTGTCGGTCGTGTTCTCTGCCTCCGTTGCCGCATTTGCCGCATCTTCCAGGGCAGTCTTGAGCGCATCGGTCGCGAATGCGCTGATCGCGTCCAGCGTGTCGGCATCGATGTTTGCGTTATACGCAGCCGCGAGGCTTGTTATGCGCCGGGCTGTTTGCGCGTCGTCCGTCAATTGATCGGTAGTGGGAATAGAACCGTTAAACAGATTGAGGACTCCCAGTGTTCCCTGGGATTCCCCGCTGCCTATCAGCCCTTCATGAACCGGATCAACGGCGGCGGCAACTGCTTCCATGTTCGCGAGCGTTGTTTCGTAATCGTCACCCAGCGATTCTTTTTCTTCGGGTGTAATGATGTCTACCACTTCAAACATCTGCGCCGCTTCGCCCTCATAATACAGGCCGGATTCGCTGTCGGAGGCTATTTCATTTCCCCTGACGGTGATTTCCTTGCCTACGAGGTTTTCCCAGTCGATGTCGTTCATTTCATCCGCGCCGGATTTGCCGTCCGAGTCGGCGTCGTAACCGTCCGTTGCGCAAACCAGCAGGTATTTTTCGCACCCGGTATCCAGCCAGTAATTCCCGTATTCATCTTTGGCGACTGTGCCTGTTAAAACAGGGTCCCAATCTTCCGGGAACGGGTCGTTGAAGTATTTCGTGGTGACCGTGGTGTCGTCACCGGTGCTTGTGCAGTTTGCGGTGACTTCATCGCTGTCTGTTGCGCTCGAAACCACCGTATCCTGCCGGTACATATAGCGCGTCTTGGTCAGGTCTACTCCGAAAACGGCTTTATGATCTGCCGGATGCAGGCCGCCGCGGTTTCCGCCTGCCCAGGTAAAATAGTCCACGGTTTCCAGGTTTCCCGAGTCGTCATAGTTGAATCTCTGAACTACGAAATGGCCGTCCGGTCCTTCTCCCGGATCTGCGGCGGTGTCGGATCCCCAGAGATAGTTGGCATCGTATGTTTCTTCGGATGTTACCACCGTGCATTTTTCGCTTCCCGCCTCTCCTTCATAATGGGCAACCAGGTGAGCCGACGGGTCGTATTCCCATTTTTTCGCTCCGCTGTCGTCGGAGCCGGTAATAAGCTTTACCGAGCCGTCTTCGTTCTCGGTCACTGAAAGTTTTCCGCCGAGTCCGGTCAGGGTCTTCATCCAGTCTGCGCTCAGGCCGACATCCGCGATATTAATGATTTTTTCTTCGCCATCTGCCGTATAGGTGATGGTTCCGGCGTCCGCATCATAGGCCGCGTCAATGGTTCCGTTGCCGGTGTCGTCTGTCGGATTTGTGCCGTTAATCTTGACGGTTACTGCATCGGCTACATTTGTCTTTTTGCCGTCTTTGTCGAGAGCGTAAAACTGAAGCGACACGGTTTGTCCCTCAAACTTAGGGTCAAAATTCATGGTGATGGATTTGCCGTCGTCGCTGATCATGCTTGGATTTAAATCCCAGTTTTCCCCGTCGGGCTTGTCGTCGTATACCACCCATGCCTGCAGTTCGCTTAACTGGGTTTTATCCAGGGTTCCGTCGAGCGAAAACTGAATGTCGGTGCCGGAGTCTGCTATTTCCGGGCCGCTCACCTTCGGCATTACGATCGGACTTTCTCCTGCTTGCGCGTTTTGAACGTTGACGTTGACGGTTTCCCCGATGCTGTCGCCTTCGCCGCTGACCGGTTCCCAATCCATGGTGACTTGGTCGCCGTCCTGGGCGATGTTCTTTAATACCATTTCCACGTCCTGCCCGTTGGCATCCTTGATTACTTTGGTGTCGCCCACTTTCGGCAAGGTATTGATCGTTGAGCCGTCGCCGGTGGCTTGTTCATCGCCGGCCGCATTTGCCTCTACCTTCTGAGTGTCGATCTGGGCTACCTGTCCAACAGGGAAAAAACGCTGCGAATAAAAATTCGCCACGCCTTTATACGAATTGCCTTTGGGATTGGCGACCTGTTGGGCCATGGATTCCGTGAGCAGGGGTAATAATACAAAAGCCAAAGATGCGATTATTAATAAGATGACCCTTTTTTTCATTTGTTTACCCCCTTCTTTTATAAAATTTACAAAACAAGCGATATGCCTCGGTTGAGGCATATCGCTTGATTCAGATTAAAAAGTTTTTGACCATTCTTCAAGCGTGCTTCTTTTGATCAGGGCATCTACAGCATCTTTGGCAGCCTGGTCTGTTGTAGCAGTATTTGCAGCAATGGTTTGAGTCTGTGCCTGGGTATCGGCTGCGTTATTATTTGTTGTGTCGGTAGTTGTCGCGTCGGTAGTTGTCGCGTCGGTAGTTGTTTCGTCGGTAGTTGTTTCGTCGGTAATAGTTGGGTCAGTAGTTGTTGCATCGGTAGTTGTTGCGTCGGTGGTGGCTGCTTCATTCGCCTGATCCCGTGCTGCTTCCGCGGCCTGCAAAGCCGTTTCTAATTCAGGAGTGGCAAACTCTCTTATCGCGGCAAGAGTTTCTGTCGAGATGTTGTTCAGATAGAAAGAAGCGAGTCCTGAATTCGAGAAACCGCCGAGCAGTCTGGGTATCTGCTGATCGTCATTCAGCTGATCGGTGGTCGGCATCTGGCCGTTGAACATGTTGATGAACCCTAATTCGCCGGGAGCATTGTCGCCTACCAGGCCTTCATTGACCGGGTCAGCGCCGTCGGCAACCGCTTGCATGCTGTCAACCGTTGCCTGATAATTGTCTTCCAGTGAGGTTTTTTCATCGGGCGTGATCATGTCCACAACCTCGAAAATATCGGCTTTTTCGCCGTCTTTATACACGCCGCCTTCGCTGTCGGCATTAACTTGGTGTCCGCGTACGGTAATTTCCTGTCCGACGAGGCTTTCCCAATCCACACTGTTCATCTCATCGGCCCCGGATTTACCGTCTTTGTCCGCGTCAAAGCCGTCCACGCGCGCGGTCAGAAGATAATTTCCGTCGCCAGTCTCTAACCAATAGTTGCCGTATTCGTCCTTATTGACGGTGCCCGTTAATAACGGATCCCAGTCAACCGGGAACGGATCGTTGAAGTACTTGGTCGTAACTTCTGTTTCGCAACAGTCGGTGTCTTCGCATTCAGCGGTGATTTCTTCGTCGGCCGAGGTGTTCGAAACCACCGTATCCTGCCGGTACATATATCTGGCTTTGTCCACTCCCTGGCGGTCGCCCGCTGTCCAAGTGAAATAGTCCACGGTTGCCAGGTTGCCCGAATCATCATAGTTGAACCTCTGAACCACTTGATGTCCGTCCGGCCCTGCGCCGGGATCAGCCGCGTTGTCTGAGGCCCAGATATAGTTGGCATTGTATGTTTCTTCGGATGTTACCACCGTGCATTTTTCGCTTCCCGCTTCTCCTTCATAATGGGCAACCAGGTGAGCCGACGGGTCGTATTCCCATTTTTTCGCTCCGCTGTCGTCGGACCCGACGATCAATTTCACGGAACCATCTTCGTTCTCGATCACGGAATGTATTCCGCCTGTCTGCGATACTTGGTTGAGCCATTCCGCGCTCAGACCGATATCCGCGATATTGATGGCTTTCTGTTCGCCGTTCACTTCATAGGTGATTGTTCCGTTTGCTTCGTCATAGACTGCCGGGTATCCCGCGGCGGCAATTTCCTGCGTGTCTGTTTCAAGGACCGTGTCCGTCGTTGTTGCGTCGGTTGTCGTCGTTTCGGTCGTATCCGTTATTTCGGTTATTTCCGTTGTTTCCGTTGTGCCGGTATCTGCTACTTCTACCGTCGCATCTTCTTCGACTGCTTGGGCCGCTGCTTGAGCGGTGTTAGCCGCCTGTCCTACCGAAAAGAATCTCTGCGAGTAAAAATTAGCAACGCCTTTATACGATGCTTTTCCGCCGGCAGCAACTTCTTGAGCCGTGGCTCGTAAAGGGCACCAGATGACCGCGAGCGCGAGTATTACAGCTGTGATTACCCCCCCTTTTTTCATTTTACCCCCCGATTGAATAAATGTTCCGTTTGTAATGTAAATCTTTCCCCCCCGATATTTATTATGCGTCGTTATCAACCCAATCCCAGTTGTCCCCGCTGATGTACCAGCCGGCTTTCGCATCCCACGCTGAAGTGGCCGTGTAGTTTTGCATGGTAAAGGTTGTCCCCGACAGAGTCCCGTCGGTGTTTTGTCCGTTGGCTTGGAACTGTGTCCCGGTCGCGGTCTGGCTGAGCCCGGTGCAGATGCCGTCGGCGTTCCTCTGGTAAGTTTTAACTTTGGTGATGTCGGAGAAACTTCCGTCTCTGCTGTCGGAGCGCGAATGCGAAGTTTCGGACATGATTTGCCAGCTGCCCGCTATGAGCTCGTAATCATACGTCGTGGTTTCCGTGAACGTGGAAGTCTCCGCGTCTTCACCGATTCCGGTGTTTGTGCCGGTGGTCACTGATCGGGTGCGCAAAGCCTGTCCGTTCCTGATCTCATAGGTTTCCGTGGTGTCGGATTCAAACGTCCCCATGTCGTCTCCGTTCGCGTCACGGCCTCTGTTTCCGGTTGTGTGCGCTGTTCCCGACGCGCCCGCTAATTGGCCGTTGGCGTTATAGGTGTAGACGGTATCTCCTTCTGTGTGCGAATTGGCCCCGTCGTCTGACGCGCTGTCGGATTCAAGATGAGAAGAAACTATCTTCAGGCTTCCGCCCGTCGACTCGAGCTGGTTGGTGGTTTCGGTCACGGTTACCTGCCGGTTTCCGTCTTCATCGGTTGAAGTCGTGGTTGTGAGAATTCTCTGGGTTCCGTTTATTGCCACCCCAAAGGCGTTGTAGGTGTACGATTCATGCATGTTCGTGGTTTGCGTAGTGGTGACTGTCGCGTTTTGAGCGAATACGCAGGCTGTTCCGAGCAAAAACAAACACACTGTTAATACTGCTAATCTTTTCATGTTTTCCCCCTCCTTCCCCGATTTTGCAATGTTCGTAAAGCGTAAAAATGTTCTCATTTTTCCCCCCCTGTTTATTGGTTGTGCTTGATTTCAGTAAATCCATCCCGTAAAGCTTTTCCCTGGATTACCACATAGCTTACGGTAATATCGCTGGTGTACGGGAATACCCAGTCCCCGCGTTGCGTTTGGAGTTCCCATCCCGAGCTTGACCCTGTACCTTCGGCGTCGAGCAGGTTGCCGAGGCTGTCATAGATGTTGGTTGTGGCGATGCCGGTGGTTTCTATGTGCGTCCTGTCGCGGTCGAGATAGGTGTGCCAGAGCGTGGAATTCTCATTGGTGCTCAGCTGCCTCTGCATGTTGTTGACCAGGCCGTTTTTGTAGGAAACGCTGGAATCCTCGACTTTGAACATGTAGCCGTCATCGGAATTGGTGTAGTAAATGCGCGAATCCACATCGGAAAACATGGGTTTGCCGTAGAGCAGCTCATAGGAAAGCTTTGAGCTTCCGGCATAGTAATTGCCGTCTTTGAGCGTGGTGGTGATATCGCCGGCATCCACTGAGACTTTCTGTTGGGTTTCTTCGGCGATGTAAAAATAGGTATAGTTTCCGTCCTCGCCTTCTTCTCTGGTGACGGTGCGGCCGCTCTTATCTTTGAACTCGAACCACTGCGCTTCCTGCCCGTTAAACTCGCTGTGCCCGGAGGCGCAGTAGATGTTGTTGTTGATGTCGTAGGAGTAATCGTTTACGGTCATCTCCGTTCTCTTGGAGCCGTCCGGATTTTCGACCACCGACAAGATCCTGGTTCCCGCGAGCCTATCGGCATCGGGTTCGAGGTCCTTATAGATGTGATCGACGAATTTGTAGGTCAGTTCCGCGTCCACGGTAGTTTTTGATTTCGTTCCGTCTATCAGCGTCTTCCAGGTTTCTTCGAGATACCCGGTTACCTGATCTTTATCGTTGTAGGTGGTTTCCGTCCTGTCCGTGGAATACTGGAGATTATCCGTGCCGAATCCTTCTTCATGATAGGAGTAGGCCTCTTGCGGGTCGTTGTTATGATAGGAAATATTCGTCCTGGTGAAAGTGGCTTTGCCGTAAATCTTATCGTCGATATATTCTGAAAAAGCCCGCAAGAGTTTTCCTTCGTAATAACCGGCGTGCCATTCGCTCGTCCGTTCGTTTCCTGCGGGGTCGTATTCAACGACTTTGTATTCGCTGAAATGCTTGTTGGCTACAGTGTCGTCGGAACCGTAGAATACCGAATCGGCGGTATATTTTCCGCTCCAGAGCATACGGCTGACGTTGCCTAAATTGTCTTTTGTAGAAGCTTCATAATTTATCAGAAGCCGGTCGTCGTTATATTTCATATTAAAGGTATTTTTGCGGCTGATATTCCCATATTCATCAAGCACCCGTTCATCTAAGATGGTGGTGGGCAGGCCGTCCGTAAAAAAGGAGGTCTTGCCGTCCGAATTCTTGACATAATTGAATTCGCCGTTGGTAGCGGCAAATTCCCGGCCTTTTTGGATGCTCGATTGTATATCGTAATTGAGTTTATCGGCCTGATATTTTAAATTAGCCTTATCGGTCGAAATGGCGTTGTTGGATTGCGGAGCGGCCTGATAAGCGTAGTTGAGGACTTCTTCTATTTGTTTTCTTTTGCTTACCCGTTCTTCCTGTCTCCGGGTCAATTGTACAAAGCGGTCAACATAGTACCCGTACTGGATCTTTCCATCAAGATAAGGCCGGTAGCCGGGTCCTGAATATCCCATGGGAAAGTCTTCAGCCAGTGCAGAAGTAAAAACGGGGGAGAGAAGAGATGCCATGGTTAGAAGCGCTATGGCTATTTTTTTTGTTTTTTGAAGAGTTTTCATGGGCAACCTTTTACCTTGGTTTACAGTAACTAAAAAAATTACCGAATCACTACGGTAATACTAAATCTAATCCTGTGATAAAAAGTTTAAAAAAGAGCTTAAAATACAATAAAAACTCTAAACTTTAAGGATCAAACGGATCGAATAATTCTGCTTAGATTGAAGAATTTCTCAAGGTAAGTATCCTTATCGATCCGTGGCGTGCCATTCTACCGTTGCAGTAGTGCTGGCTTTATCTAAAGGATAACAAAGTATTTAAAAAAGTATTTAGTTACAGATAAAATATAACCTATACGGGAAAGTTTTGCAAGACAAAATATCAATCTTTTGTTTGTGTTAACGGGAGGAAATTATTCTGTAAGGGCGGTTCACGAACCACCCCTACAACGGGTTGAGGTAATATAGGAAAGAAAAAAGGGGACGGTAAAAAAAGGGGACGGTTCTATTTTTTCGCTCTCGACCAGGAGTTAAAAAATAGAACCGTCCCCTTTTTTTACTTTTTTTAATAGAACCGTCCCCTTTTTTTAAAAAATAGAACCGTCCCCTTTTTTTATAATTTTATTCCATAACCCGTTGACTTTTTGAGGTTGGCGATAGCAATATAATATCCCGCGATGGCCTGTACATATTTACTTTGGGCGTCGGATAGGCTGAAGATGGCTTCCATGGCGCTGGATAGGCTTGTTTCTCCGGTCAGGGCTCGTACTTTTATTACTTCCGCCTCATTTATGCGGTATTTCATTTCAGTCTCCGCCGAATTTAACTGCAAGACCGCCTTTTGGTAATTAAGAAATGCATCCTGAACTTCAAAAGCCACGGACTTGGCGCTTTCATTCATATCGCTCATGGCCCGGTAGAGATCGACTTCGGTTTTCATTTTGTCTGAAAGCCGTTTAAGATTGTCCAATATGCTGAATTCCGCGTTGATGGATCTTAACTTTGTGGGCGAGGTTTGTCCGAAGCGCGGCTGGCTTTCCGTAGTGCTTGCTGAAGAGCTGAAACTGCTCCCTCCAAATGGTTTAGTCGCTTTGAATCCGGCGTACCAGTTGTCGGACTCTTTCATTTTCTCCGTTTTATAGGCGCCGGCATAGTGGCCGTAATAACTTTCAAAATTAACCGCAACCTTTTCTTTGTCCTGCTCGATCTTCTGGCCGTAATCATTGAATTTTACCAATAGTTCGCTCAGGTATATTTCCGGCCTGTTTACCAGGGCTGAACGTAAGCACGTATCCATTTGCAGCTCGAGAGGTTTGGCCTCAAGAAACTGGGCGGTTATCTTGGGAACCCCCCTGGTATTTAATACTTGCCTCAGAGTTGTTTCCGCCATGTATAGATCCTGTTTAATGGTTTTTAGGTGGAATTGCAATTGTTCGTAGAATGATCTTGAACTGTTCATTTCCAGAGGGATGATCATGTCCACAGAATTCAATTTTTCGATCTTTCCCAAAAGGTCCGAGGCGGCTGTAATAAGTGATTCTTTTTCCCGGATATGCATCCTGGCGGCGATCAGGTTGTAATAGGCGGTTTCTGTCTTCTGGATGATATCCAGTTTCATCCGGTCGTAATTCTTTTTGGTTATTTCGTAATTTACCTTTGCTTGTTCAATGGAATCCCGCAGGGCCCCTCCGTGAAAGATCGGCTGGTCAAGCTGAAGCTTGGCTTCTCGTTCCGTATACCCGATTTTATAGGTTTCCCCATCGCCGAAATAGGCGCTGACTTTCATGCCCGGAAAAAGATTGCGCTGGGCTTCGGATATTTTGAGTTTTGCCAGCTCTACTTCGGCCTGCGCGACTTTCGCGGGCTGGTTGTTTTTAAGGGCTATGTCTATGAGCTTTTCCAGTTCTTCCGCCATAGGTATGGGGATGGCAAGGTCGCTTTCAAAACTTTCATTTAATTCGGCCGTAACTTTCTCCTGATATGATGTTTCGGAAATAGCTAATTTTCCCTGGGGGGTGAGGGCTAAAGGTGTTTTTTTTACTGACGGATCCAGGGGTTGGGTAAAGGGCTGGAACGGGATTTTTTTGTCGGTTTCTGCTTGTTTAGGATCAAGTACGGGGTCATAATTTCCCAAGGTAAGGCTTTGAGGCTTCAGATATTTCTTGTAGCTAACCGGTATTACCACTTCGAAATCGCTCTTTCCGGTGAAGGCTTCGGGGAAGGGGTAGGGGCTGGCGTCTTTAATAGCCATCATGGCAGCTGCATCAAGTAGGGGGTAGCCCGATGATTCAGCGATTTCCATGGCTTTTACTCGGCCATCGTCAGCAATGGTGAATTTTACTTTAACTACCCCTTCCCAGCCTTTTTCTCTTGCTTCAGGAGGATAAATACTGTAGGAATTGATTTTTTGTTGAATGAAGCCAACATATTCCGGGTCGGCTAAAGGTATAGTAGCTGTGTTGGATAGAGTCGGTAATAATGCGGGCAATAAAAAAATAAAACAAAAAAAAGTCAGGAGTTTTACCTGCACATCTCCGTTTTTCGGCATGTTTTCCTCATGATACGGTTAGTCCATTGATAAAACAAAGAATATCATAAAAAAAAAGGTTTGTCAAGAAAAATTGATACGGTATGATACGGTAATATAATAGTAATTGTGAGCGGCGGCAGTTATAATAGGGTGTAATTTTTTATTTCCTGTAGTTAGTTAACAAAATAAAAATTTTTATTCATTCCGGGTTGACGTTTGATGATTGGTATGATATATTTTCCCTATGCGATGCAAAATATGTCAAAGTGAATTTATTCCTGATAAATATCACCCTAATCAACAGTCGTGCTCTTCTCCGAAATGCCAGAAAGAGCGGCAGGTTCAGAATGAGCGCATCTGGAGATCGAGAAACCCCAATTATTTCAAATGTTTGGGACAGGAAAGCGCCTGGAGGGAGAGCAGGTACCGCTACAATAAGTTGTGGCGGCTTACGCATAAAGACTACTTAAAAAATTATGAAGATTCCCACCATCAACAGCGCAAAGAGTATATGCGTGAATATATGCGCAGGTATAGGGTAACTAAAATTGCTGAACAGGCGAGTTGATTTATGAAATTATGTTAACAGAGGCAAAACTCAGTTTTCAAACTTGACAAGGTAGTATATATTATATATACTTTACATGGAATGTAGTGAGAAATAAAATAATCGAGGAAGATTGTTCTTTTTTAACTTTATTATTAAAAAGTTTGAAAAAGCTTTTTAAGCTTCTTTAAACCGAAAAAGGCAATTCCGTTGAGAAGCGGATGCGCAAAGCCACGGGTCCTAAAGAAATTAGGACAATAAATTTTTAGTTGATTTATTGTTTGGGATAGCCGGGTTACCGAAAGAAAAGAAAGGTAATCCGGCTTTTTTATGGTATGGGAAAGTATATAAAACACTTTCCCAACCACTGAAACTTCATAAGGAAAATTCTGTATTTCGCTTTTGGCGGGATGAGGTTTCTTGTTTTTAAGGGCAAATGACTTAAGAAATAGAGATAAGTTATATGCCCGAAATTGTCCCTGGGTATACGGGGATCTAAAAACACGAATATGAGTAATTGGAGAGGAAAGATCTGGTTGAAATTTGTAGCCGTGACACTGTGCGGGGTATTTCTGTTTACAGAAGTAACCTGGGCAGCAAGAGCGGATATAACCGTATCATTACCTCGTGATACGGTTCCTACTCAACAACAGGTCCCCCAACCAGAGAACAGTAATTTTATCTCCGATATTTTACATGGTTTATCCTCTTTTTTAGTCCCATCCGCTTATGCCGCGCAGAAAGATCCCTATGCAGTAATGGAAAACACCCGTAAAGAGAGTAATGGATTTCAAAATATTAGAGGCTGGAAAAAGCTTTTTGCCGGTGATGATACGGTTGAAACAACATTGGAAGATACGGCAGATTTGTCCGCCGCTCAGCAAGTTTCAGATTTCGTTACATCTAATAATAATAAGACTGGTGATACGGTTAAAGCTGACCCAGCAGAGGTTTCTAAAGATTCTTTGAAAAATAGCAATTCGGGAGCACAAAATCTATTGCAAAATCTATTTGGCTTTAGTCAGCAAGATAAAGGGTTTGTCTCCGATGTCAGTCAGACTGGTGGCAGTAAAGCTCCCTCTTTTGTTGCCGGTAGCAGTCAAGGCCCAGTAAATTCCGTGGATAACAGTGGAAGTCTTGCTTCGCCTGCCGGGAGTACTAAAAATCAAGGTTTTTCTTCCGTGAGTGGAAGTACAGTGTTAGGTTTCTTTGAATCAAACGGGAATAGCCAAATGGGATTCTTTGAGGTAAACGGTGGCAGTCAACCGGCATTTGTCGCGGGCGAGAAGTCTAATGATACTTCCTTTGTTTTAAAGGGAGGGAATACAGAAAATGATGGTTTCAACGCGGTGTTTGACGGTGATCAACAGGTTAAGGTAAGCGGGACAGGAGCCAACGAGGGTGGAGTTGTTGTCCTTCCTTCTCCTAAGTCTGCCAAAGCCGTTCAGTTAGGGGCCACCAATACCGGTTCAGAATCCAAAGTAACCACGGTTTCATTAGGGACAGAAACGGATACAACCGTCGTTACCCCCAAAGATGCAGAAAATGTCAAGGTTGAGGCGGGGAAGAGCGTATCAGCCAAGGTTCAGACTAACAATGGAGATGCTACGGCCAATGGGCAGACGGCAGCCATAGATTCTAAAGCAAGTCCAAACAATATTCAGGTAAAACTTGGAAATAATCCTAATGGAGAAGTTAAGGCAAGTATCAATACCGCTAACGAGGTAACCACCAATGTGCAGGTTACCAACGGACAGGTTGAAACCGATAATTTAAAAGCTGAAGTAAAGGATGCTGGGACTAAGGTCGAAGCGGTCGTGGACCTGCAGTCCAATCAGGCTAAAACCGACAGTGTGGTTAGGGTTGAAGGAATAGATTCAGGGGTTAGTTCTAAAAATGCAGTTACAGAGGTTAGTATTAACAAAGAGCCTAATATTCAGGCTATGAAAGCATATAATGAAAATGGAGATACTCAACAAGAAGGAGTAACTTATAAGCGCAGTGAGGCGGCTGGATTCACGCGCTATATCAAGATGCCGGAGTTAAATGGGGTTGTGATCCCGGATGGATACCGCCAGACTAAAGAAGTAAATAATGGGAATAATAATGTAAATCAGAATAATAATAATGCGCAGGGTAATGAAATAGGCGTAATCGTAAATAAAGATGAGATAAAAGTAGACGAAAGTTCTTTAGATAAAACAAATGATGAAATTATTCCGCAGAGTAGTTTAAATACTGCGCCGCCGACCGGTCCTCCAAGGACTTCAACGGAAAGAAAACCCTCTTTCTGTTGTCCTTCCAAAGATCAAACCGTATCATCAAGCGCAGCAACAACCGTATCAAGCTCAGAAATAATAAGCAATCAGATAGAATCAAAGCTTTCTGATTCTAATCAAACTCCCAATAGAGCTCAAAACGATTATTTTACTCAGCCTATTCGCGGCCCTGGAACAAAGGAAATCAACTGCGCCGCCCAAGCTTTATCCTCTTATTTAAACATATCCAACGAAGAAGCCGCATCCCTCCTTAAACAATATTCAAAATTTAACACCTCAACCGGCAAATATGAAACCTCAATGTATGGGTTACAGCAGGTAACCGGAACCTATGCCAGAGAAATGAGTGTTTCCGACCTTAATAAACTTCAGGATAATGCCATAATTTACGTAGAAACCGCTGATGGAATCGGTCATTATGTTACTTATGATGCCGCAACCGGCAACATCATGGATAATGGCGAGTCTTTGAGCATGGACGATTTCACGGCTAAATATAACCTTACCGATGATACGGTTATAAAGACACTGGTTGGTGAAGCGGATAAGACTATGGGTTCTGAAGTATCCGAAGATATATTAAGGAATACTTGGGGCGCAGAATCCTGGGGCGCGGAGGCTTCTGCGGCGGCTTCCAGCGGCAGTTTCTCAATAGGCAGTTTTAGCGCGGGGGCTGCGGTTTCAGGCTCCAGCAGCAGCGCTCCCGCGGCAAGCAGTTCTTCCTCAAGCAGTGATTATTCCAGTAGTTCCAGCGGTGATTTCGGCGGCGGAGTGGATGTTTTGAGTGAGGGGATTTATGAAACTTCAAATTCAGCCTTTAACTTTCCTTCTTCCAGCGCCAGCCCGGCAGCAAGCACCTCGGCAGTGGATACCAGCAGTTGGATGCCCACATACGATACTACCAGTTTTGGAGCCGCTAATCCGGTAAACACTCCTACCGCGGCGCAGGTTTTTGATGTTAATTCTTTTTCCATGCCCACCACCGGCTGTGCGGGAGGCACCTGCGGCGGCCCGTTATCTTCAGCTAATCAATTAGATTGGGGAAGTCCTATCCTGAATTCCTGGATGAGCGGCCCCACTTCATTTTCTTTCGGTCCTACATTATCGAATTCGTCATCATCATCGATCCTTGGAGGGAGCGCTTTTAAAAGCCCCGTGGCTTTAGGCTCCCTCTCCCCCATTATCGATCCCGGCATTAACGGTAATGAAATAAGCTGGAGCAGTTACAAAAATTATGTTCCGGGTGCCAGCTTGCCTTCAGTAGATACCGCTCTGCCGAATAGCGCCGAGTTTTTCAATAACGCAATGACCTTTGATTCTCGGTTTTTAGGCGTGGAACCTGCTCATATGACTGTTCTTAAGCTTGAAGCAGGCGAAACGGATTTCGGCATGGCTGTTGATCCTGCTACCCGCGACATAGTCATAACTGATACTTTTGCCCAGAATGCGACCTACGGAGATATCGTATACGGTTTAGGCCATGAATTAGGCGCATTGAACGGCGGTAATCATTATGAAAACCTGGTAAGCGGCGTTAATTGTTTGGTTGCCGGAAGCGGCAGGGAGACTGCGGTTGAAGATGATGAATCACGGGCGGCCAGCTGTTCACAAAAAATCACGGAAATGGTGGAAAACGGGGAAATCCATGACACGCTTGAGCGGGGAGTGAAAGAAGGGACGGTGTCAAAGGAAGATGCCGGAGCCAATAGCGCCATTTACGATCTGGGATCTTGCGTTCTGGTATATGCCAAGAGCGGAGAGGACGTTTCAGTAACTGACCGGGAGTTCGACAAGCCCGTTACCGCGGTTGTAGAAAACGGAAGCAATTTGTCGTTCGGCGTTTGGACTTCGGAAGAAGGATCTCACGACGGGGTCACTTTTAATGATGACTTGTATGTTTATAACAACGGCGCTTTTAAGTGCCGCGATTGCAATTTCCTGGGCGAAAATCTGTATCGTTTGAACGGGTTGGATTTCCTCGCTTCCGATATTAAGGATAGTAATATCGGGGTCAAGAATATGTTTCTGATAACTGACCGGTACGGTCTTTCCGAGGAAGAACAGGCTGATCGTATCGGTAAGAACGATATAGTCTGGTTTAACAACTTTGTGCGTTCCGAGGAAGATCCTACGGAGGTATTCGTTGTAGGATTGGGCAACATTGCCAATGTATGTTTGCCTATCCACTACAACGGTAACGAGAACCGGGAGGATAATCTGGGCGCATTCCAGATAACTTTGATCGGTGTTGAAAGCGCGGGCGTCGGCCATAACGGGCAGGAGGGGAACGGCGAAGGCACGGGAATAACGTTGAGAGACACAACAGATACCTATGTGGGGGAGAACACGATTGATGATTTCACAACGGCTATCGCTTTGATTGATTCCAATGATAATGATATTACCGATAATTCCATTTCGGGCTCCGAAAACGGCGTTTCTCTTACCGGGTCTTCGGATAATAACATTGAGGCCAATAAACTGGCCGGGAGCGGGGATTCGGTCGGGATTTATGTAGATGATGAATCGACGGGTAATAGAATCGTAAATAATGAATTCTCGGGACATTCCGGGTTTTCTATAATAGATAAAGGACGGGATAACACGGTTACCAAGAATGAGATTTCCGGAGGGCAGGGTATTTACACGCTTGGTAAGAGCGATATCGAAGGAAACAAACTCACGGAATTGTCCGGAGAGGGAGATGTGGGTATTAATGTGAATGGTGTTTTGGTAGGCAAAATCAATGGGAATTATATTTCCGGAAAGAGCGTCCAAGGAGATGTGGGGATCAATCTTTATGCGGGAGCGGGTGATGGCGCTGAGTTAGTGGGGAATACCGTAGATAAAAGCCGGAGCGAGCAGGGCGATATAAGCGCGGTTAATTTCAAGAGCGGGAATATATCCGGCAAGGTCGTCATAGAAGGTAATATTGTGACGAACAGCGTGAGCGAGAAGGGTGAAGTTGAAGCGGTTAATTTCGATAAAGGCGTGACATTCCGGGGATTGGATTCCCTGACTATTAAAGAGAATGCGGTTGAGGATAGCAAAGCGGTGGAAGGGAGTATATATGCGGTTAATCTGAACGGCGCGGATATCGAAGGTAAGACTGTGGTTATAGAAGGCAATCAGGTTATGAACAGCGCCAGTGGTAGAGGGGATATCATTGCGGTAAATGCGGAAAATGCGATTATCAAAGGCACGGAAGCGGTTAGCATAAAAGATAATTCCGTGAACGATAACGATGCGCTTGAGGGGAATGTATATGCGGTTAATCTGAAGGATGCAGATATAGAAGGCAAGATTGTTACAATTGAGGGGAATAAAGTAAGCGATAGTGTAAGCGGCCAAGGTGATATCATGGCTGTAAACGCCGCGGGCGCAAAAATTGATGCCGTTGAGGCGGTTTCTATCAAGGATAATACCATTGACGGAAGTACCACGTTGGCAGGGAATGTAAAGGCGGTTGATGTGAATGCGGCTCAGATAAATGGGAAGTCGATAGTAATAGAAGGCAACAAAGTAGGTAATAGTTTCAGCGGCAATGGTGATATCATAGGGGTTGACGGCAAGAATGCGGAACTGAACGGTGTGGAAACTGTTATAATCCAGGGTAATACGGTTGAGGCCAGCGGTACAGAAAAAGGCAACGTGATGGGAGTGGACTTGACTGGCGTAGATCTGGACGGTAAAACCGTTATTATAGAAAATAATAAGGTAATTGATAGTGCCACTTTGAGCGGTACTATCATGGGATTGAACGCTGAGAAGGCGACTATAGCCGGAGACACCGTGGTTATTAAGGATAATACCGTTTCCGGGAGCGCAACTCAGGAGGGCAATATAATGGGAGCCAACCTGGCTTCCTCGCAGATCAGCGGCAAGACCGTGACCATAGAAGCGAATAAGGTTACCGACAGCTATAGCGTAAAAGGGAACATCATGGGAATGAACGCTGAAGGGGCGAAGATCGAAGGTACGGAATTGGTGGCCATTCAGGGCAATACGGTTGAGAATAGCGCAACCGCGGCGGGGAATATATACGGAGCGAATTTGAATAGTGCGGAAGTGAAAGGTCAGACCATAACAATCGAAGGCAACCGGGTGATTAATAGTCTGAGCGGCAAGGGCGATATCATGGGATTGAACGCTGAAAAGGCGACTATAGCCGGAGACACCGTGGTTATTAAGGATAATACCGTTTCCGGGAGCGCAACTCAGGAAGGTAATATAATGGGAGCCAACTTGTCTTCCTCGCAGATCAGCGGCAAGACCGTGACCATAGAAGCGAATAAGGTTACCGATAGCTATAGCGTAAAAGGCAGTATTATGGCGGTGAACGCCGAAAATTCAAAGTTCACAGGGATAGAATCAGTTATTATAAAGGATAATTCGATTGCGAACAAAGTAGCAACGGAGAATACAATCGCTGTTAATGAAAAGGGTGCAGAAATTATTGGAAAGGTTGTAAGTATAACCAATAACAGTGTGAGTAATGACGCTGTCAGCAATAGTAATGTTTCTCAATCTCCTGATGCGGCCGTAACTATGGTAAAGGACGGCGGGAATGCCGGTAACGTTAATTATCCCGAAACCGGCAAACTGACGGGTTCGCAGACCAGCGTAGCATCTCCTGAAACGGAAAAATCTTCTCTTGGAGTACAGCAACAGTCAACGGGAGCGAAAATAGAAGGTACTACCGGCAATACCGCGGATTCCGGGGATGTTTTTAAGGCTATGGGGGCGGTTGAACAGGAAAAGACCTCAGAGAGTTCCCCGTCTGCGGTGCCCGCGGAGAAATCTTCCGGTGTTCCCGCGGAAAAAACCACGCAGGTTTCCGGAGAAACAGGAACGGATACCGTGCAGACCGAAGGAGATATCAATATCGAACTTATGAACGCGCTTCAGGAAAGTGCGTCTAAAAATCTTGATATTTTAATGGCCCAGATAGCAAAAGCCGGCGAGATAGAATCTCCTTCTTCAACCGATCCTCCGAGCGCGGGCCAGGAGAATCCTTTGAGCGCCGACAAGAATATCGATGCGGACAAGCTTGCCAAGGCATCTGACGGACAATCCGGAAGCGCCGTTCCTGAAGCGGGAACGCAGGCTTTGCCGGCAGAAACGGAAAACGGGAACTCAAACGCAATCATAGATAATAATCAGGGTTCAGGTAATAACGGCGCGAAAGCATCTGTTTCTAAGGATGTAAAAAGCATAGATACCAATCTCGCTTTATTGTCTAAACAGTCGGATATTAATCTTTTAGACAGCGTTTTAACTGATAACACAATGGCGCAGGGGCCGCCGGCAGAGGAAACCGGCGAATCTTCTTCTTCCGCAGAACAATCCACCGTAACACCTTCCAGCAGTACCGGCCAAACCAATCTCAAAGATAATAAAGCAGAGAATCAAGAAGAAACAAAAACTATTTATAATGTCGAAAATGCCAAATATATTTACGATCAGGGCGTTGCCGCAGATAAAGCAGGCCAGTCGGATCTGAACAATTTCGGCGGGTTCAACAGCGCTTTCTTTAACTCCCAGGATAATTTAGCGGGCAAAAGCTCCACCGGATCCCATTATTACGACACCGGCGATTCAGAACTGTCCGGCTGGGGTAAGGATACCAGCGATTTCATGCAGACCGGCTACAGCCTGCGCGGCGCAGACTATTTCGCAAATGCCGAATACAATTCCGCCGGCGCCGACCCGCGGGATTCCGATTTCGCGGACGCTATTTTTACGGAAGACCTGAAAACCGACGCGGATGGAAATACCTATATGGTGCACAGCGAAGATTTCGTGAAATGGAGCCCGGTACAGAACGATCCGTTCATGAACAGCAGGGAAACGGTTACTTATACCACTCCCCAGGATGCCCGCGAGTATTACGCCGCTCATGGCGTGTGGGGCGGCTTGTCTTCATCACAATCTTCCTCAACTACAGTAACAGGGTCCGATATTTCCGTGGCTGGTGTCGGATCCAAAGGGGCGGCTTCTTCCCAAGAAGCCGGCCCTTCTTTTGATCAGAAACAGGGGCCGGTTTCCACCTCTTCCCCCCGGAATGGTGGAACCGCCTCTTCTTCCGATATGATTTCCGTAGATGAAAGTTCCCAGGGCGGTACCCTTCTTTCTGATGTCCCCCCGTCAGAGGAAGGGGCCGCTCAAATTCCTGCGAATGCAGGGGAACAAAATGTAGAAACAGGGGCAGAGAACCAGGAGGTAATAACATGGTTGAATTCACTAAACTCACAGTTAACCACATTCTTTTCTCAAATGAGCTCCTCTATCTCCGCTGCCGTGGCGAAAATGGAAGAGTCCATCTCTTCTGCATCAGAGACGAGCAGTCCCGCAGGTCAGTCACCTTCTTCAGCGGAAACAACTGGAGAGCAACCAGCGATTCAGACGCAGGAAAAATCTTCGAGCTCGCCGACCAGTCCCTCTACCGGAGACCCACTTTCAGGACAGACCGGATCAACGAAGCTATCGGCGGATAATCCGGTCACCGGTCAGTCTTCACAGCAGAAAAGCACGGAAACGACCGGCGTGGCCGGCGCGGCGGTTCAGCCCGGCACGGCTTTGGGTGCCACCAGCAGGGGGGCCGAGATCAAATATGAAGGCGGCATAAATAACGCTGTTTATATGACTTCGGGCGCCGTTGCCGCGGTTTCCTTTGACGGACTACCCTCCTCACAGGTTAAGTCGGATGTGGATAACGGGAAAATACTTTCCTTGACCGAAACCGAGCAGTCGTTCGTGGGAGAAGCGAACCAGTGGTATTATACTCCTTATTTCGGCAGTGAATTTGAATATCCGGTGGCCAAGCTTCAGACCAATGATCCGGATTTCCACGTGGGTCTTTATGACCATGATAATGACGGCACACCCACATATTTTATCAAGGACGACAGCTCATTGTTGACGGACAGGGAATTTATCGCCACCTCGATGACTCATGAAACAGTCGATTATCAGGCGAAACAGGAGAATATCAAGAATGGCATGACTGTTGAAGACGCCTTCGCGCAGGCGCATCAGACCGCTCTGAACGAACAGCAGTTATTTACTTCCTGGATGAATTATCAGGCGGCATTGGAACCGTATGAACCGCAAGGGGCCACGGGCCGCGAGACCATCAGAGATATCGCGGATAGCACGGGTACCATTGTTCCGGAAAAACTGGAAGCCGCGCTTGAAAACCGGGGTTATAAAGGCGATCTGCAATATTTCATCCAGGATTCCAGCCGGTCTGCGGCAGACTTCCCGGTGGGAAGCATAGTTCCTCTGGAGAATAACGGACAGACTTATTTGAACAATGTGATTGAAACCGGGGCAAATAAAACTACCGGAGAACATTCGGTCTTGTTGATATCCGGCGAGAGCCTGAATATCCTGACTGATCAAGGGGCGAGGGATTTCCAGGGCTGGGCGATTACCGATATCAAGGCGGTTCCCGAATACAATACCGGCCTTTACGATGCAAACGGAAAGACAGTTTCCGGCGTGCCGGCTTCCGGGCAGATCGAGATACCGAATGCCAACGGGAAAGGCACAACTCTTATTAAATATGAGTATGTGGCACAGGAAAATACGGTTAACTGGAACGGGAAAGGTTCTATTCCCGCATCCGAAATCAAGGGTTCAGAGGCCTTAGCCGCGCAGGGGTATCTTTCTTCTATCGCGCAGATAACTCCTAAAGAAGTCGCCGCGCAGGCAGACAGCCGGATGCCTTCGGCCGGAAAAAATCTCTTTACCCTGAACGGGAAAGAAGTTGATCCGCAGGAATTCGCCCGGGTTTCCCGGGAATACAATTTTGAAACTCCGTACAGCAGCTTATCTGTTGAGGCAATACAGGAATATTACAAAAATGAAGGATTTAATCAAGACAAGGTGGCAAGCTTGAGCATGGCTCAGGGTCAGGCGACCGCGAAATTGGGCGGGCGGCAGTCTGAGGGCGAAGTCCAGATGTACTATCAGCCGTCCTTAAAGGCGCAGAGCGCTCAGCCCACCGAATATAGCTATGAGGTGAAGTATTACACCCTGAAGACCGAAGTGATCGAGCGCGCTCCGGCTTTAGAGGTTCCGCAGAACGCGCAATTCGGCGAGACCGGGAGTTTTCAGGGATTGGTTTCCGCTTCCAGCAAGGATGGGGTTGATGTTACGACTTCGATAAAGAACATAGAAGTAACCACCTATGCCGGGGATGACAACAAGCTGGTAAGCAATCAGGTTTATTCCAATCCTACCCCGCAGGATATGGATAATTTAAAGACGAGTTTAACCCAGCAGGCAGATCAGGATCAGGGTGATTTCAAGATCGGCGGCTGGGGATATGATTATATGAGCAGATGTGAAAACAAAATCATCTCGGTTGAGTTTGCTGCCGCTGACGAAAGAGGGTTGGAAACAACGCAGGTTGCCTATTATCATATCACTAACGAGAACCGCGCGCCGGTATTGAGCGTGCCCGGCGAAATGACCGTGTATGCCGGAGATACGGTAGAATTCACGCTGAACGCCGTTGATGCCGATAAAGACGCGCTCACCATAACCATGGGAAATCTTCCCACGGGAGCGGAATTCAAGGATAACGGCGACGGGACAGCGGCCTTTAAGCTCGCCACGGTCAATAATGCGGGGACAAATGACGGCATTTCGTACGTTTTGCCGGTTGTCTCTAAAGAGAACGTTTGCTGCGGGCCGGCAGCGCAGGATTCCAAGGACGTACGTATAAACGTGATAGAACGGCCGGCGGGTTCCCGATCTACAACAAGCGGTGGCGGAGACAGCAGCGGAAGCAGTAAACAGGTCGCCGTGCATGTGACGGATGAGCAGGGGGGAACGGTCATGTTCTCTACCGTGGATAAAAAGACCGATTCTCGCGGTAACCTTTTAGTGGACAGGGGTAATTTGCCCACAGGAGACGTTAACGCAAAAGATACAAAAACAGGGGAATCGTACAGCATACAATCAGGGACTTCCGAACAGAGAGCGAAGGCGGCGAGCGAGCGCAGTGGTGATAATGCCAAGGCGCTGGCGATGCACGATGAGAAGTATGCTCTCTCTTACACCGGATTATCTCTGGAGGAATCCGCGGCCTACGCTTCAGTATTGATACCGTATGCCGAGGCGCCGCAAGGAGCATGGGCGACGTTATTCACGACAGCCGGGACTAATGTTGAAAGTTATCTCGGTACAGAAGAAGGGTATGATTTCGACTTCGAGGTCAAGCTGGTTGATCCTGACAATGTGCCGCAGGCGGAATTAGACAAGATAGACGTAGCTAAGTTTGATACTTTGCGGGTTGAGACAGAGGAAGGGGAAGATGTGATACTGGTGAACAGCAATATCTTTGACGGGATGGATGTGTTTTATACTGAGATTACCGGCGAAGTAACTCCTATCGTCGATTATGATCTGGCATTGGAAATGGCGGAGCTCAGGACGCTTCATGAAACAGTGGAGAAGGGATTGGTATCGGAAGGCGTGGAAGGCGCGCATCTGGCCGCTCAGGAGGAAGAGATAAAGTTCGGCGCCTGGAAAGTTGACGGCAAACAGTATGCCACCGCGGAAGAAGCGCTGGATGCCATGGCGATCACCATGAGGGGCTCTGCAGAATTCCAATCAACCATGACCATGGAATATAACTCTCGATTGGATGCGACCGGCCTTTCTCTTAAAGCTTTGACGCCGGTTTTGGAAGATATGGCTCTGAATGCACAGGCTCCGGAGCAGCTGAGGGTATATTCGTTTTATGCGTTAACCACAGCGTATCACAGCAGGAACGCCGATATAGATGGAGATGATACCGTAAAAGACGCCATGGATGTAATCATGGAGGATGCGGATTTCATGGGGTTATGCGATAGGCTCATGACCCCTGCCGGCGGCCAGACTGCCGAAGGATGGGCGAGTGAGCATTTCTGGCGCAACTCCACCGACTATACCGATCTGATGTTAGGCGAAATCATGTATAACAATTATAATAACGCGCATGACATTCATACGGATGATGACCGGCTTTCGGTTTTAGCGGTCGTAAGCACGGCTGATGATATTAAGGCCGGCGCGTATTTCGACGATTCTATGGTGGATTTTGTCTCCCAGGGGTATAAGATCTCAGCTTCCATGATATCTTCAGAGAATGATCTGTACAGCGTTCTCAATCAGGCGAAAGATAATCCCGTTGATTCGCTTGTGCTTATCATGCACGGCTTCCCCCATCAAATGATAGTGGGGAATAATTATAAGACCGAACAAACGACAACGGCAACAGGTATACATGAGAGCATGTCTTATGATACCGATCAGAATCAATTGACGGAAGAAGACAAGAGTGAGATGTCCGGCAATGACTTTAGCGGGGTACTAAAAGACAAAGGGACTGTTTTTCTGATAAGCTGCCTTACGGGTTATAAGCCGGGCGATGAAGCGCTTTGCGATGACTGCGAATATTTCACAAGCAATGATCTTACGGGATACGCGTATACGAATATGGCCGATATGCTGGCTGACGTTTTTCAGGCGCCGGTAATCGCGCCTGAAGATGCCGTAACAGGGTCTGTAGGAATTATTTTTGATGCCGATAAGAGGGCGGTTGATGCTGAATATCAGGGACAAAGGACCGATGAAGTTGCTAATCAGACAGTTTGGTATGATGTGAAGTCGTATATAGCCGCTCCGGGAAAGAGTATCGGCGGAGCTTCTGTGGTTTCCAATACTAAGACAAGCGAATCTCCTCTTGAGCAAAAGGTAGGCGCGAACGTGAACAATGACTGCGCGGTAAAGGTATTAAGCAATATCTTAGGCGTTGATGAAGCGGCTCTGAAACAGGAAACAGGGTGGAATAAGGATACAGGAGTAACCATAGAAAGTATGATGGAAGCTGCTTCCGCTCATAGTAAGCCTTTGACTTATGTCGAATTCCCGGATGTGAAGGCCATGGAAAATGTTCCTGCCGGCAGTGTTGTGTTTTTAAAGGATCCGGACAGTACGTTATGGCATGCAGTCGAGCTTACAGAAACCGCAGCCGGAACCAGCGGTAACTGCCGGAGCGGCGATTGCTCAAAAGAGCAGACCATTGCTAATGACTGGGCCGGGGCGGTTTTAGTGCCGCATGAGAATTTCGATGTCTCAGTATTGAATCCCACCAGAGAGATCCTTCTGACCGTGGAACAGGAAGATTCGATGTTCTATGGCAAATCCTCCTCATATGTGTTTGAAGATATTAGAGTAGGCAGGAATAATAAAGAATACAGTTACAATGTTATTTCCAGGGATCCAGCCACCGGCGATACTTTTGAGAATAATGGCAAAAGATCGTATAGCACCGACGAACAGCTGAATCAGATACTCATAAACGGGGTTACCAATGTTAACGCGGGAATCCGCAGTGTTTCTGCGAACGAAGCGGCAAACGTAAAGGGAAGCGCTTCTGCTCCGGGTGATTATTCCTGCGGGGTGACCGTGGTATACGATTATTTACATTCGCTTGATTCCAGCGTGAAGATCGAAGATGTGGCCGCATATTTCGAGGCCAACAATTACGTTGACGATACCGGATCGAGCACCATGCAGGATTTAATGGATGCCCTTACCGGATACGATGTTACCAATAGCGGCGTATATTTAAATGATAAAACCGATGTTTCGAAAGATATGATCGTGAACCTGGATATGAATGGGGATGCTGGCGGTGGAGAGCACTGGGTATATGTTACACAGCGTTTTGGCGGGGACGGAAATGAGTTTGTTACCTATGAGGACAGCTTAATCCGCGACATCGGTTTGACTGTGCCGTTAGCGCAATTTGAAGAATTAATGACCGGGTATGCCGTAAGTTTAGGCGTGCCTTCAAGCGGAAGAATCGTCGATACAAATGAGGCGGAAGCGGTATTCGGGAGAGAAAGTTGGGGCGCGATGGCTTCGGCCGCGGCTTCCAGCGGCGGATTTTCGACTGGAAGTTTCAGCTGCGGCAGTGCTGTTGACGACGACGGCGGCGGCTATGCCGGCGACGGCTACGTCAGCAGCGGAGAGACCGGTTGGGGTGGTTCGTATGGCGAGTCTTATTCTGGCGGCGGAGTTGATATTTTATCGGAAGGGATCTGGGAAACCGGGGATTCAGCATTTTCATTTCCGAGTTCCAATATCTCTGACTATTCCTCTTCTTCCGGCAGCAGCAGCGGCAGCAACGTTGATATTTTATCGGAAGGGATCTGGGAAACCGGGGATTCAGCATTTTCATTCCCGAGTTCCAATACCTCTGACTATTCCTCGGCCGCGGCAATGCATGATTCAAGAGACGGATTCGCGGACCGCTCTTATTACGGAATCACGCAGATACCGGACGTTGCTGAGTTGAAAAGTAATTCTGTCAAATTAGAGCAATACGCGGATAAAAAGGGTCTTTCTTCCAACTATGCTGATTGGTCCAATCAGGCGATTAGCTCCGCCGTGGAATGGAACCTAAAGCAGGATAGATTGGGCGCGGCGGTAAAGCCCGACGATAATTCGCGGTCCGGCGCGCTTGAAACCGTCCCGTTGGAAAACGTCAAGGTCTGGAATCCCGAAACTAAAACCTCCGAGCCCTGGGCGTCTTATACCGGCAGTTTATCCTTAGGCACGCTGGATCATGCTTCATTAGAGCCTTCAAGTTTCGGCAAAGAGCTTTTAGCCGGCAAATCCGATTCTGCGTTAGACAGATTTGCCGCGATTCCGATTGAAAACGCCAATATCGCCGGTTACGACGCCTCAATTTTCAAGGCAGATTTAAGCGGATGGTCCGCAGGTAAAAATTCAAATTTTGGCGTAATTGAGACCATTCCGCTGGAGAATATCAAAACCTGGAACGCTCAAGACGGCTCAGCGATAATCAGGCCGGACGTAGATGTCAATATCTATACGCTCAAAGACAACCAGCCGGATTTCGGCGCCACCTACGTTGACGGGCAATTATATGTTACGGATAAGACGTTTAATAATATCGTGGATAACTCTAAAAACGCCTCTTCTCCGGAATTTGGTTTCAAGGCTCCTTTAGAAGCGATGTTTGTGCATGATCTGACAGATGGAACATTTACCCATGCCCAGAACCAGCAGGCGGAAAGAAATTACCTGATCGAGCAGTCATTAAGCTATAAAGGCGTAGTTGAGCGGGCCGGCAATGCCGGAGATGCCTATTCTCTTGGCGCGGCTGTAGAGTATTTTAAGTCTGCAAGCACGGCATTTAGCAATGAGCCTGAGACCGCAAAGAACTTGTCGGTGGTAGCGCAGTCTTTGGAGCTTTTCGGATTAAGCGG
>JBAZGE010000019.1:0-31154 GCA_041653035.1 Candidatus Omnitrophota bacterium | reverse complement strand
ACATTTTTTGATATTCCGACAACAATTTTTTTAAGAAATGTCATTTAACAACTAAAAGTGCACTGTTTTTAATAGGATTTAACAATTAAAAGTGCACTCCTCAAAAATGTGCCATACTTTCAATAAAAAGGGAGGTATGGCATTATGGAACAATTACACAAAAGATTCCAAAACAACCAGGTAAAAGACATTATGAAACGTTACGTAGCTAACGAAATTAAACGAGAACATGTCCAGGGCATTCTTCGCATCGGAAGACGGCAGTTTTTTAAACTTCTCAAGGAATACCGCAGGAATCCCGATGAATTTTCGATTGAATACTTAAGAACAGGAAAAACCAGGTCTATCGATACCGCAATCGAAAAAAACATTCTCGCCGAACTCAAAGAAACTAAAAAGCTAATCGTCAACAAAGATATGCCGGTCTGGACTTACAATTATAGTTTTATACAGAAAGAACTACTCAAAGAGCACAAACAGATCGTCTCAGTTCCAACTATAATCCGTCGAGCCAAAAAGCACGGATTCTACATCAAAAAATCTAAAACCAAAAAATCCCATGACCGTTATGTCATTACCAATCATATCGGAGAACTCGTTCAGCACGACGCATCCATCCACCTCTGGTCGCCCTGGGCCAAAGAAAAATGGGTTCTTATAACGTCCATAGACGACTTCAGCCGGTTCATTCTTTACGCTATGCTGGTTGCCGCGGAATCCGCCTGGGTCCATATCCTCGCTCTTCAAAGCATATTCCTAAAATTCGGCCTGCCGATGTCCTTTTACGTCGATAGCCACTCTATCTTTCGTTTCGTCCGCGGCAGGGATGAGCTCCATTACAGACATCACAAATTGACCGACGAAATCGCTCCCCAGTGGAAACAGGTTCTCGACGACTGCAAAGTTGACCTAATCTATGCCCTGTCACCTCAGGCCAAAGGAAAAGTCGAACGGCCCTACGGCTGGCTACAGGACCACATCGTCCGCATTTGCGCCCGCGATCACATCAATACTCTACCGCAGGCCAACCAGGTTCTCTTCCGCGAAGTCTATCAATACAACCACAAATGGATCCACTCAACAACCGAAGAAATCCCGTTCTTGCGTTTTCAAAGAGCCGAGAAAGAAAATAAAAACTTGTTCCGTCAGTTTATCGTTCCACCACCGTACCAATCCATTAAAGACATCTTCTGCTTCAGGATGGATCGCGTTGTCGACAATTATCGCTCGGTATCGGTTAATAATCTCCAGTTCAAATTCAACAATGCGCCCATCCGAGAAAACGTCAACCTGCGCATTCACCCGAATAAATCAACAGGCTTATCCGAAGTCCGGTTCTGGCATCAGGGCAAGCTTCTGGATGTTCAGAAAATAAAAACCACTCTCTTAGAAAACGAGTCTACTTTTAGAGTCTAAATACCAGTGCACTTTTAATCGTTAAAGAGTGCACTTTTAAATTTTACGTAACATTTATTTTTTTAGATCGAATTGACTCACATTAAATCTAACCCAAAATATTTTATATGGGTATCGTTGACTCATAATTCATCTAACCGAAGGTATACTTCTATTAGGAGGTGTACCTATGAGCCCGAGAGCACGTATGGAATATCTTGAGTCTATCGCTATCCGATACAGAAAATCTTCGAAGAAGAAAAAATCAGTTATTCTTGATGAATTCTGTGCCGCAACCGGATATAATCGCAAATATGCTATTTTTCTGATTTATACTTTTAAACGCTTTACCAAACCCAAGCCTAAGAAACGCGGCAGGCCCTCGAAATATAACTGCCCTGAGGTTTTAGAAGCCTTACGCAGAATATGGCTTGCGGCTAACCTACCCTGCTCTAAACGCCTTAAAGCAATACTGCCTGCCTGGCTGCCGTTTTATCACAAAGAATACGGACATTTATCCGTACCGGTTGTTAAACTGTTGTTTAAAATATCCGCTCCAACCATTGACCGCATATTAAAGCCGTTTAAAGCAAAGTATAAAACCAAAGGAAGATGCACTACGAAGCCAGGAACTTTACTAAAAGAACATATTATGGTCAAGACAGATCAATGGAGCGAAACTAAACCCGGCTTCCTTGAAGCTGATACCGTTGCTCTATGCGGCGGCTCCCTCGAAGGTGACTTCGTCTATATCATAGACTATACGGATATCGCTACAACTTGGGGCGAACAGCGCGCTGTCTTTGGCAAAGGCGAAACCGCTGTCTTGGAGCAAACCAAGGATGTCGAGAATATGCTCCCCTTTAAGCTACTTGGATTTGACTGCGATAACGGAAGCGAATTCTTAAACTGGCATCTCCTGCGCCATTTTAGCCAACGCAAGGAACCCATTCAGTTTACCCGCTCCAGGCCTTATCATAAAGATGATAACGCGCATATTGAACAGAAAAACTGGACTCAAGTCAGGCAGTGGCTTGGCTATTCCAGATTTGATAATCCAGCGGTGGTTCCCTTACTTAACGACTTATTCCGCAACGAATGGAGGCTATATCATAACTTCTTCATACCTTCGGTAAAGCTTCTGGAGAAAAAACAGATTGCGGCAAAAACTATTAAGCGTTATGATAAACCTAAGACTCCGTATCAAAGAATATTAGAATCGCCGGATGTGGAAGCTTCTGTAAAACGCGATCTCAAAGAACAGTTTGAAACACTAAACCCTTTTCAGTTACGAAAGGCTATCGATGCTAAACTTAAGAGGATTTTTTCCCTTAGAAATGAATAATCTAACCCTACCCGTATGGTTAGGTTTTATTATGAGTCAACGGGATTCTTTTTTTTAGATTCTTTAAAAGGACGGGATAAGCGTTTTTCTACTTCGGGACTACTTTATGCGCGGCGACTGCGTCGTAGGTTATTATTTTGGTATTCGAACATTCCGGATCAGTACATATCCCTCCCCGGCTGTATTTCACTTGTGAGATCTGTTTAGACTGGTCAAAGACCAGCTCGACTCCCCCGGTTGTATCCACCGGCCCAACCACCATGCGCGGGCTGCTGCCCTTAAAAACAGTATATGCCTTGTCCACCAGATTCTCATACGTGTGGTCTCCACCGCCTGCCGAACAGCCGTCCACGACTATCACCCCACCGGCATTCAAGCTGTCCCCCACCGGCTGGAGCGTATCGATATTATGTGTGCCTATACTGCTGCCGCCTTCACCCAGAGTCAAAGAGTACGGATTGGCATGCCCCATAATGATTATCTCATCGGCCTTCTGGGCATAGCCGACCTGCCCGTCTTTTTCCGTCCTTCCGGTAGCGTCCGCCAGGGCCTGTTCGGCTTCCTCAATGTTCGAAACTTCATAATACAGCACCCGCCTGTCGTTGGCTATCAGAGGAGAGATATAAGAACCGCCGAATGTAAAAGCCCCGTTCCAGTCATGCCTGGCCGCGATCAAAACCGTCAACTGTCTTCCGTCGGGTTTATTTTCCAGGCGGTTCATCAGCATATCCTTGCGTATGCTCGAATCGAATCTTTCCCACCTGATATCCTCCAATAATAACCCGGAAACTTTTTCCAGTCCGTAGGTTGAAACCAGTTCCTCGATCTTCGCGGCGCCGCCGGTCTCCTTGACCGTATTGACAAGAACCGAAAAACTCGAATCTATTATGTGCGCATCCCCGTCGTCTACTATCCGGTCCTGAGTGAATGCCTCCTTAATCTTATCCCCGCCCAGCAGTCCGCATACCCGGCTGAAGTCACTGTATCCCAGCGCATTGACCTGCTTCAAGGCTTCGGCAAAACGTTCAATATTATTATTCAACGCGTCCCCGGCATTATCCTTGCCCACGATTTCGCAGAACCCCTTAAAATTATCCACCCCCATGGTATTAATGCTTTTCATCACGTCATTGAAAGGAGTGGTCACGCCGGCCGCTTCATCCGCTATCGTAAGAGAGAAATAGTAGTCCTTATTGTATGCCGCAAAGACTTTTTCCGTACCGAAGAGCTCAACCGCGGCCTTAAAAGGTTCCAGCCCGATCTGGCCGACGGTCTTCAGAAAATTGTTGTACTGCTCCATATCCGCGGACAGCGTGTTCACCGTATCCTGACCGAGATCACAAACAATGGCATCGTATTTGTCACTGCCCATGGACTGCACGGTTTTATAAACCTCCATCACCGAATAATCGCCGCTCACCAGCGCGTTGACCACCGTATCCTTGCCGAACATATCGGCTACGGCCGTAAGATCCGGAAGATCCGCCTCCATCACACTGTACATTGAGTTGAAAAAGAACGACTCCTCGGCGCGGATATGCTCTCCCATGTCCTCCTGTCCGATAATATCAACCACATTTTTGAGATTCTCTAAAAATTTATCCATGCCCCACTCTTCATCGGCCATAAATATATACATGCTTAATACCGCCGGATTCTGCTCCAGTAAAGCCATGGTATTGTCCTTGCCCAGGATATCCTCGAAATCATTCATGAACCCGGAAAAAGCATCAGCGCTCATGTCGCCGCATACCTGGGCCAGATACCCTACGCCGCAGGGATCTTTTTCGAAAGAAGCCTGGATGGTATCCGCCCCGAACACATCGACCACGGCCTCATAATTCTCTTTGAACTTTTCTATATCATTGTCCTTTGCAAGCATCTGCAGGAAACACGCGCAAGATCGAGGATCCCCGGTCATCAAAGCAGTCATCTTATCCTTACCCGCAAACGCGTTGATCTTTTCCAGGTTATCCTCTCCCAGAACCGCCGCGCTCTTCAGCAACTCGGTGAAATCCCCGTCTTTACGCGTGAAAGCCTCAGCCACCGCCTCTTTGCCATACGTATTAACCAGGGTATTCAGCGTATCATAACCGTTGTCGGCCAGGAACTGCAGCGTGTTCTGAAAATCATAATGGCCGTTGGCAAACGCCTTTCCCATTGCCTCCCGTCCCACAACGCCGGAAAGCTCGTTCACCTTATCCCGATACGCCTGTTCCCCCCCCATCGCATCCATCTGTTTGGAAAGCCAGATAAATCCGTGCCCGGGGTACTTGTTATAATCGGCACTGAGATTTTCCATGCCGAATATATCCGCAAGCACCCAGACTTTTTCGAGCGCTCCCGCCCATTCATGGGAATATTCCACGGACGGCTTTTCAGTGGTCTGGCTGGCTTCCGTATATGGATCACTCTCCACATATTGATGCATCACCATTTCTCTGGTCAGGCCGCCGCCGCGCACATACAATATTTTGGCCGAGGCATCGTATAATGAAATAAAATCCTCGAATTCCGTGCCCTTGACATCCGCGTAATCGACGCTTTTCACGGTTACGCTGTCCGAGGGCCAGATAAAATCATTCCCGGACAGGGCTTTCCAGGCGGCGGCCACCTCGCTAAAAACTCCCCCGGTATTCTCCATGACCGCGCCTTTATCCCGGTATTGCGCGAAAAAGCGGTCCTGTTTTTCCTGGGGATAATTATTGTCGGACGCGGAAGACCGCAGAGCATCCTTACCGGAAACCGCATCCAGATACCGGGTATTTTCTCCCCGGGCCTGTTTATCCGCCGCAGACCAGTCTAAACCGGCACCCATAAGCTCCTGCTCAACCGCCCCGTGTATGACCGCGCTTACCGCGGCCTGGGTACCCTCTGCGCCCGCAATATCTTTGCCCGAGAAAATCCCGGCGTTCACCAGTAAAACATCTGTTCCGTCCGTTGTCTGCGCGCGCAATGACTCGAATTTGCCGATATCGATCTTGGCCAAATCCTCGGCGCTCATTTGTCCGGGATCAACCAGCCTGACCTCGTAATCCAGATCGTACGCTCCGGCAGGCAGATATTCTTTCGCTTCTTCCAGTGCATCAGTGAACAACTTCCCCGCCCCGGGTAAAATCTCATCCGGAGAGCCCGCGTTCGGCATAAGAACGGACGCATATAACTCATACTCCATGCTTAAAGAACTGTACCCAAAAACCCCCTGTTCAGCCGAATATCCCGCGTCAAACCCGGCATTTTGCATGCCCGGAAAAACTATTCCGTTGCCCGCGGTCTGACCGATGGCGTTGAGCGTGTCCTGCGCAAGTGGAGATCCAACAGCGGAAGCATCCTTTTCAACGGCAGAAATATCCGTACGCACTAATTTCATTTCGCTTATCGCGCTTTCAGAAAGGACATTAAATTTAACAGCGTTCCGCGCATCTCCTTTAAAATCCGAAAGAGGCACGACATAGGTATGCTCGCCTTCCTGCGCCCGTAACGTGTAATAAGCGGAGTGTCCGTCGTTTCCGCTAAGCCAGATATTAACCGGATCGGTTTCTTCTTCGGGATTGTTCAACGTGACCGATAAAACGGTATAATCCCCGGCTTTCCCCTGAAGATCGCCGTCCAGGGAGAACCCGCTTTTATCGCCGTTCGCGAGCATATCATACGACGCCCCCTGCTCCGCCGTCACCTCCACCACATGTTTTTCCGCGTTATCAAGAGTCAGAGAAACATAATCAAGCGGAATGAAAACAAAATTGGCGTCGCTATTTTGATCTGCTCCCTCCTCTGCCTCGCCGGGAATAACGATGCCAAGCGGAATATTATCATCATCGCGCACGATAACCGCCCGCTCCTGTGTACCGAGCTGCCGCCCGCTTCCATCAACCAGCATAGTCCCGCCGCCGGATCCGTCCAGGGTAAACAGACTACCTTTATTTTCCAGCCCGGCCCCCAGGTATCCGGCAAGAACCGTGTCATCCATTGTGCTTAAAACCGTCTTCGCGGAATCCTCGGGCATACTGTTCAACACTTCTCTGCCGGTACTATAATCCAGGCCCGAATTGAATAAATTTGTCACCGTATACGGGATCTGCGCGGTTCCCTCAACGACTTGCGTATCTTCGTGCAATGCTTCTTCCACCCGGCCGGCAAAGGCCTCCACTCCCATCATATGAATAACATCCCCGGCTTCATTGTTGCCGGCAGAACCCAGATTCGCGACCATATCCACAACCTGCCCGGAATCCTGCATATGAGACAGGATATCCGCTTTGCGCTCCGTAGATACCGTCGCGAACAAAGTTTCGGACGTGAACTCATCCAACACATCGAATAATCCCGCTGTTTTCTCGATAGTGCCGGCGGCAACCCATTCAGCCATGATATTTTTACCGTCTACCGGTTGGCTGAGAGACTCGATCACCTGTGAACGCACCGCCCCGTTGGATGAAGGAACGCCGCCGTCCAGGCCGGTCAGTATCTCCAGCCCCTTTTCCTTATCGGTAACAACAAGAGCCCGGGTTATGACCGCGGAATTCCCGGAATTCCACATGGAATTGATAAAGACTGCCGGGTCAGTTGACAGTGCCGGCGCTTCCTCCTGCCCGGCCTCAACCTTATCACCTATCGACTCAGCCACAGCGTCGACATTTATCCCCTGGTTCCCGCTCAAATAATTTTTAAGGCCGGCGTTATCGCCGTAGGAAGCCGAAAATTCCCGGTTTACTTCCCCTATTAAACCCTCAATATCCAGCTCTTTGGTATTTCCCTCCAGGTAATCACCGAGCTTGACCGGATTAACTTCCAGAGCAGCCTCCACCGTGAGAGAAAATGTATCCGGGGAAACCATATACACATCCGGGGAAGCCTGCCCCGCTGTCTTTGTATAACCGAAATCAACACTCCAGGCCGGGCCGTTGTTATTCAATAACCGGTCCGTGCTCTCCAGGCAGGCATTCATCACAGACGAACTGACCCTGTCCACCTCGGAATTACCCGCGCCCACCAGCTCGATGCCTCCTGTCCGGGCAAGCTTTTCCGGCTCGATCTTGACATCAGAAGTAAACGCGACCGAAACTTCCGCGATATTCTTCAGATCGGCACTATCCGGATTACTCACTTTCTCCAGCGGCATGGTCAATAAACAATACCCTTTATTACTCGATTCGGAACGCGTGCCCCGCAGATCGCCGATGTATGCCCGGGCGGCCTTCCCGTTAACATCGGTCAAGGTTACCTTGATATTGGAACGAGCGTTCTCGCAATCCTCTTTGAATTTCTGCCAGTCGGAGTCTGCGGAAGAAGCCGTCCGAATACCCGCGATCAAAACCGTGGAAACGGTCATATCCACGGCCTTCTCCAGCGGCACGCTGAAAGAATTGCTCCCGGTCACAGCGCCTTTCAGGTCAAAAATTTCCTGGTTAAGCTTAATGTCATACCAGTCTTCGTTCTCAAGGCTCATCGAAGAATAATCAATAGGGAAATAATGGCATAAACTGTCTCCGGCCTTATCCGTCGGCCCGACCACGATAAGAACGGAAGGCGAAGCCCCCAGCTTATAAGAATCTTCCATGACCGTATAGATCTTTGTCAAATCATCCTGAGAATAGCCTTCCAGCCTCATTTTCGAGGCATCCGATAATCCGGCAAAAGCATCCTGTATCGCGCCTTCAGAATCAATATACCCGGCCTCAAACAGGGAACCCCATAACTTCTCAGTATCGGTGCTCACCCTTGAAAAATCATCTTTCTCGACTGTTACCTTTTCCCGGGACAATACCTCAACGCCCCGGCTGATATCCCGGGAATTTCCGTCCTTATCCATCAGATATTCGCTTCCGTCAGGAGCGGTAAAACGGGTGTACGGCCCGTTATCCGTACCTGAGGCGGATTCCGCCTTCATATCCGCCGATCTCATCGCTTCAACATAGGCGATCGCGGTTTCATCATCCAGCCCGGACAACATAAGTTTAGTGTTTTTTTCGCCCAGAGCGCTCATGACCGCCAGCCCGTCTTTAACTGTTTTTTGGGAAATTGAGCTGACCAGAAATTCCTGTCCCACCCTGTCTGCCTGCCGGAGCGCTTCCTCAATACCGGTCCCGGCCCGCTCCAGTTTCATTTGCGCCGCGTCATGCAGCTGCAATTCCGCGGTTTTCAATACCGCCGCTTCATAATCGGCTCCCTTGCTCTGATCGGCATTGAAAATATCCATACCGCTGTAGATGTTTTTATTCACCAGCAGAACATCCCTTGACACGCCGTTATTATTCAACTGCACCCGCATACTCTCAAAACCACTCAGATCCATCCCGCCCGCTTCCGCACCAGTAATACCGGCCGGGTCAACCGCCAGCACCTCGTAATCCCAGTCATAGCCAGAAGTATCAACGCCCGTATAGGCTTGCGCGCTCTGCTGAGCTTCCGAAAATATATTTGACAGACCCGGGACCGCCTCATCCAGAGGAGTGGCATAAGGCATAAACACATCGGCGTTCAATTTCGTTACCGGGGTATTCGCTGCCGGCGCGCCTGAGCCGCCTGCTGCCGCTGCCGCCGCTAAATTATCTCCGCCATAGGAATCAGACTGATAAAAATCCTCCAGCGCGTTGCCCGAACCTCCCCAACCGCTATCCCCACTGATCTCCGCAGCCGATCCCCCTCCGGTACCCACCGCTGAAATGGCCGTTTCGCCAAAAGACTCCGCGCGCAGAACAGAAGGCAGGAGTAGACACATCAACAGAACAATCAGCGCGAAAATGATCTTATTGCTTATTTGCCTCATACGATACCCTTTTTACCCTCTATTGCGGTAGAGAGCGGTAAAAAAAAAGCCACGATCCGGTATTCGTAATACCGTGACCGTGGCATCCATTTGTTCGATAATGAGGAATTATCAAACAGTTATGATAACTCGCATTTAAAGTATATCATCTCATAATGTTATTTCAAGACGATTAGGCAATCGCGGTGAAAGCGCTTTCACGGGGACAATGCGAGAATCTGAAAAACAAACCCCACTCCCCGCCACAGACCCCATAGACCTGTCTATAATTGTAGCGCTTTCAAATGGTTGTGTAATTAATACACGGGAAAGGATTATTTTGATATCTTCTTCATTCTTTCCATGAGACGGGATTTCATCCTATTTAGGACTTGTATATATCCGCTTAACGCGGATTTTCTTGTCCAGGGTCACCGGGTCAACGCTCCGCAGACGCTTTACATAACACTTTGATTCTAAAAAATTTACGTAGATAATCCGGCCGGCGAGTATTATCTCTGTAACAATAGAAGAAAAGGGGACGGGTTCTATTTTTAAACTTCGAAAAATAGAACCCGTCCCCTTTTCTTTATTTCGCCGGAGGGCTGTTGTATTTAATAGAAACACCTACCTTTCCTTTATCGGTCAGCACAAGAGTACAACTCATTGAATCAAGCTCAACATCATTCTTTTTCTTGACATACCCCATAGAAAGAGGCAGGGACTTTTTATCCGGCGAGGACAGCGTTTTCGCGCGCATGGCAACTTCTCCCCGCTGCAATCCGTAAATAATGGTATTAGAGTTAACCCGGCGCATAAAATCGCTTTCGGTCAATTTATAAAAATTCGGAGAGAACCCCATGAACGTCGCCATCAGGATCGAAACCGACAAAAAAACAATAGTCACGATAGCTATCATATTTTACCTCACCGCGTCTGTAAACCAGAATCGTATTCCCTCGGCCTTTTTTACCTTCGGAACCTCTTTGCCGAAATTCTTCGTCCCGGTAGCGCTGACGGTCACGGTAATGAAATTCGGCTCATCGCCTTTGGTATATTGAAAGGAAACCTTCGGTTTATACTTACCTTCCACCAACACCTCGGTTTTTCCGTCTCCTTCTTCCAGGATCAAATCGCCGTTCTCACGGACATAATACGAATAATCCTCGTTATTATCCAGGTCATCCGGAGTGATATTATAAATATCGCTCTCGCCGTTAAAATTAAACACACCCCGCGACTCCCCCGCGGAGTCAAACCGGGAATCCTCGGCTATGACACTGGCGCTTAAACAACGAATCCTCATATCAGCCAAGGCGTAGCTGATCTGACTGGAAATCGAATAACACTCCGTGTCATAATTGATGGACGTATAGAATATCAGGTACACTGAATATACCGACAACAGCAGAATACACATAAGCGCGAGCACTACAATCAATTCCGCCAATGTCATAGATTTCCGGTTCACGGTTTTTCTTATCATTTATGCTCGGTAGCCAGCATGATCAGGTTTGCTTCCTTAAGAATGATCTGCCCGGCAGCGATATCCTTATACCACTGGATTCTTATCGTATGCGGAGTATCCCGTTTCACGCTCTGTACGCCGAGAGAATTGCTTATTAACACGCTCCGCAGACGCTTTACATAACACATTGATTCTAAAAAGTTTACGTAGATAATCCGGGCAACGCGCATTATCTCTGTAACTTATTTATTCACAATGCAATATGTAAAGCGTCTTCAATATTATAGAGAAAACTCGCCGTACTTGTCTATCGTGATACAGGAATCCGGATCTTTCTTCTTGCAGGCCTTCGCGCTGAAGTCGGGGGAACAACTGATACGATAGGTATACAACGGGGAAATTTTATTGGGGTCGCCGATCTCGAGGACTTCTAAATCCTCGGTACAGCTTTCCGTCCTGACGGAATAATCCCAGGCGGCTTTCTGCAGTGCGGACAGAATCCGCCGGGCGTTCTTCTCATCTTCCTGAGCCTTAATGACGCCCGCAGAAACAACTGCCAGCGTTATCAGTATACCCATGATAATCATGACCAGGAGTATCTCGGTTAAAGTCAATGCCCGCCTATTCACTCTTAAAACTGACATTACCGGTAACCTCCCATTTCACGGGGACAAAATCATACATTTCCTGCGACCCCGCGGTCGTGGGATCCGAAGAAAGAGAATAAGAAAACTGGTGCCCGCCGCCATCAGGAAAAGTCTGAGACAACACCATATACTTCGCAGCGCTCCAATTCTCGGTGTAACAAAGCGAAACACTTGAATCCGGGCTCGTGGAATACTCGGCAAACCCCTGATACACGAACCAGGAAATAATAAACACCAATACGGCTATCGCTGCTATTGCTGTACGCATAACTGCCTCCCTCCTCCTTCAGTAGACTCAAATATAAATTCGTAAGTATTCTTCCCGGTTTCCGCCGCTTTCCGGATCGCTTCCAGCCTCTTCAACCGAATCATATTACCGACATTCCCCGGATTGATTTTTCCCGGCTGATTGCCCTGCCCGGGATATAAATACGCCCCCGCAAAAAAACCCAGGCCGAACACGACGGCCAGCATTATTTGAAATGCGCGTGTCCGCTTACCTGCCATCGTATCACCTTGAACTTTGGAAAAACATTTATCGCCGTCTCAAGCCCCGGGCCACCCGACTCGCCCGATTTAACATCGCTGAGCTTCCGGCTGCTCCCATCCTTGAAAGTAACCTGATTGTCGGAAAAGCTGTACCGGGCGACTTCATACGTTCCCGCGCTTTTCTCCGCGGTAATAAAAGCCGCCAACGGCTCCCATTCCTCATCATAAACCACGGTCGGAACGCCTTCAACCGTTATCGGACAGCCTTTTTCCGGGGAGGACGCCTTGACCATAACCGTCTTCACCGCCATCCCTGCGGCTAATCCCAGCACCCCCATCATCAAAACAAGCACGATTCTCATCTTCATTCTCACCTCGCATTCATATTAATCCATCAAAGGCGGCATAATCCCCCGCAAAAAAAACGGCCACTGCAGCTTTTCTCCGCCTACTTTTAAAAAATAGGTGTTGCCGCTTACCATGGTGACATATCCTTTTACCGTCGGTTTTGAATTGCTTCCGGTTATATCGTATTTAACCCGGTAGTTTTTATCTCCCAGAGCAAAATCGATGTTCCCGGTTTGCGGGACCTTCCCTCCGCTTTTAAAAACCGCCAGCCCTTTGCTCACCCCCACCTCGCATAAATAATACGCCTCCAGCCGTTCATGATAATAATACGTACGTTTAACGGTGGAAGCCAGCAGAAAAAGAGATACCAGCAGCCCGCCGATGATCATCACGACTGCGGAAACAACCATCAGAAGGACAAAACCGCGGTTCCCCTTCATATTATCGTATCGGATAGGTAACTTTGACCGATCCCTTTTTTTCCAATGACGAGAAATACTCATCATAATAATATACCATCCAGTCCCAAAGCTTCTTCCAGTCGTTAAGCGGAACCCCTTTTTCCCCCGCCATAACAAAACAGTCCTTGAGATTCGCGGTCTGCCTGTTATACCAGTCCTCTTTCCCGTCAAGTATCCTTTGGCGGGCGTCGTTTATATTCTGCTCGCCGGTCACCATACCTCCCGCATACATAAGATTCATGACCATAATCCGGCTGTCCTTGCGCGCGGCAACATCCCCGTTAAACATAACCCGTTGCCCGACATAGTCCTGCACCGGGAGAGACGGCAGGACTTCAACCGATATCGTTTCTTTATTCACGTTTAAAAAACCTTCCGGAGTATGCATGGCGATCGAATGCGCCTCCATGACCGCGAAGACCTTTCCGTTTTCCCTCTTGACCTCAACCAGCACTCCCTCAATAGCAGGGGAACAATTCTGGAATACCGTCGGCTTTTCCGTGCACAAACTCTTTGCGAGTTTCGGACGGATCGCCGTCTGCATACAGACTTCCTTCTTCACCGAAGTTTTTCCGTCAGTCACGCATGCGGCGGCCGCTGTAGGCTCATACTCATTTTTCACCTCCAGGAGCACGGTACCGACATTGGTATCCTGGCTGAAACTCACGTCTTTGGTATCGGACAAAATAGCCTTCCCGGAAAGAGCGCTCTTTTTCCCCTCATTATAATCTTCATCGTAATACAGTTTCGCTTCGGCGGCGTTGAACTTCAGCCGTTTCAACTTCCCTTCCTGAGTTTTCCATACCATAGTCTTACCGTCATCCTCGATCTGGACGACATCCGTATCGGATATATTCACCGCCCTGAAGATACTCTGCACCGCCGTCTCCAGGGTAAGCGCGGTATCGACCAGAGGGGATCCGGAAATTTTTTTCTGGACATTCAAATAGAAAACCACGATACTGGACAAAGCGCCCAAAACGATAAAAACCGTGGCCATGGCCACAATTAACTCCACCAGCGACAACCCTTTATTTTTCATAAGGCTTCTCCTTTTTTGCTTATTTCTCCCAACCGAACTGCGATATTTTCAATTTAAACGTATCGTTTATACGGTTCAGAGGAACTGTCCCCAGCACCACTGCCCGTTCCTTGCCCGCGGAATCCAGCCAGCGAACCTCTACCATATGCCTCCGGAAATACCGGTCAAAAGGATCCTGATCCGCGGTCACCGTATAGATGATCCGGACGCTGTCTTCGTTGGGATAGGGAACCATGCCCTTTGCCTTAATGTCTTCCATATGATTGAACGGATTGTATTCAAGATTGATTATCTGTTCGAAAGTTTTCTGCGGAGTCGGCTCCACCACTGTCCCCCCGCCGCCCCCTTCCAACCGTAACGCTTCCTCCAAAGAAAGAGAAGACGGTCCTTCCGGGCCGCAGACATTATCGGGAGTCTTATCCAGCCATTGAAAATCCTTGCTGATATTGAACGCGTATTTGCCGAGTTCGGGATCATACCGATACACCAGCTGATATGAAAAAGCCGCCCCGCACAATTGCGAACAGCAGCAGGTCCCGCACGGAGTATGCAAGCCACCCCCTCCCCCGCAGCACTCAATCCTGATCGGCCAACAAGTGGTCACTTCTTTTCCGTAGGTATACTCCACCCCCTCTCCGAACTCCAGGACCGCGCGCGCCAGATTAACGGCAACAAGATTATATTTCCGGTCTTCACTCCCTTTAATTATCATGACGAACACGGAAGAAACAAGGACCACCACCATAGTCAGTATTATGGCCGAAACGATCACCTCGATTAAAAGATATGCCTTACGGTTCCCCGTCTTTTTCATAACGCTCATTTCGCCGGAGGGCTGTTGTATTTAATAGAAACGCCGACCTTGTCTTGATCGACCAGCGTAAGGATACAACTCATCGAATCGAGCTCAGCGCTATTCTTTTTTTTGATATACCCCATAGGTAACGACAGAGGTTTTCCATCAGCGGTAGGGAGCGTTTTAGCGCGCATGGCAACTTCTCCCCGCTGTAACCCATACAGGATAGTGTTGGCATTGACCCGGCGAATAAAATCGCCTTCAGTCAATTTATAAAAGTTAGGGGAGAACCCCATGAATGTCGCCATCAAGATCGAAATCGACAAAAAAACAACAGTCACGATAGCTATCATTTTTCACCTCACTACGTCCGTGAACCAGAAACGTATCCCCTCTGTTTTTTTTATCTTCGGGGTCTCATTGCCGAAATCCCTCGTCCCGGTAGCGCTGATAGTCACGATAATAAAATTCGGTTCATTGCCCTCTTTATATTGAAAAGAAACCTCCGGTTTATACTTACCTTCCACCAATACCTCGGTTTTTCCTCCGCCTTCTTCCAGAATCAGATCGCCGTTCTCGCGGGCATAATACGAATAATCTTTATTATCGCTCAGATCATCCGGGGTGATACTATAGATATCGCTCTCGCCGTTAAAACTCAGCACCTCCAAAGACTCCCCATTAGAGGAAAACCGGGAATCATCGGCTATCTTGCTGGCGCTTAAACAACGGATTTTCATATCGGACAAGGCGTAACTCACCTGGCTGGAGATCGAATACCGCTCGGTATCATAATTGATAGAAGTAAAGAATATCAGGTACACCGAATACACGGACAGAAGCAAGACGCATATGAGCGCGAGCACCACGATCAATTCCGCCAATGTCATAGACCTCTTGTTCACGGATCTCTCCCCTCTTATTTTCGCTCGGTAGCAAGAATGACCAGATTCGCTTCTTTGAGTATTATATTGCCGGCCGCGGTATCCTTATACCAGCGCACCGCTATTGTATGCGGGGTATCCCTCTGCACATTCTGCACCCCGAGGGCATTGCTGATCAACGGCTGCATGAGAATGGGAGTCCTGGTCACGATATCTTTCACATTGCCGTCCAGGGTACATTCGGTAAAGATCGTGTCGAGCGGACCGATACCGGACGCGTCCAGTACCCTGATAGTTATGTTATACACGATCATCAGGTTTTTGTCGGTTTCATATTCGATCGGGAGAGTTATGATGATTGAAGCGGTTTGCCCGCACGGCACGTCATTCTGGGAAATTACGCTTGTCATCTCGGTGTGAATAGCCGGATACGAGACAATATTGATCAAGCATACTTCGTTATTTTCAACACCTCCCGCCATATTCCTATCCTGGTAAGAGCATTTCACGGTTATTAATTTATACGGTATCCCCTCGCGTTGCTCGGTATCGGGATCGTCTCCCTCCCATAGTTTCTCCACACTGACTTTCCAATGAAAAATCCGTTTATCCTCCAGAGGAGGAAAATCATCTTCTTTAGGAAAATCCTCGGCTTTTAAATCCTCATACGTCTTCGCCAAATATTCTTCCATCTTCTGATTGGCAAACCCGATGGCATATGAACGGTTATCCGACTGACGAAGAAAAACCCTTCCCGCTTTATATCCCTGTCCCACCGCCATTACCCCGATCCCCAGCAGTATAAGCGATATAACGACCTCCAAGATGCTGAAACCCCGGCTTCCAAAACCAAAAGGCGGCACTGATGCGCCGCCCGTTGGTTTTCTATCTGATAAACGCGTTTTTTTCCTGCACATGGATATGGCCTCTTGATCTTTACGCATATCCTACTTATTCGCCTGTTCCGTTTCAGGCATCAGGGTAACGATCATACTCCTCATTTTAGCGGGGCTGGTAATCTGCTGGCTGGTCTCGTTTATCCAGCGTATTTCCAGGTCCAGCGTCGCGGGAAGAAGTCCGTCATAATCCGCGGGAGTGATCAGGTAACTTCCGGTATGCGTCGGATCTCCAGGAGGAAGAGAATAAGAAGAAGCAGGCGGCACTATCGGCACCGACGATTTTGGCAACGGGTCCGACGACGATTCCGGCGGCACTTCCTCTTTTTTAGCCTCTGTTATCTCCGTTTTTCCCCCGTCAGGGATGGTCATACAGGCCTCCGGGCCCACATCCTTTGTTTTCTCGTTTACGGTCCCTGTTCCGGAAGTGACAAACAACTTGGTTTTAACCTCTCCGCTCGGAAAACCCTGATATGAAGTCCCTTCCCAGTCACCACTACATAAGTTATCCTGCACCGGATATGGCGCAGTTCGAGAACCCTCGATACGTACCGTCCAAGTAACCAGGATGCCCGCTTTCTTACGGTATTCTTCGGGAATCGTATACCCCTTCAATTCAAGCCCGGGAATTTGCACATAATCAACTTTCTGCCCCCCGGTGTATCCGTTGGTACTACTTTGACTTTTAAGATAAATAGGGGCAAGGCTCATCCCTGAATTCACGGTACCATCATCTTCATCCCCGGTTTTCACCTTAAATTGCGCTTTCAGGTAATCCCCGCAGGCAGGATCATTGCTTTGATAATCGTAAAACATAGGGTATTTTGCCGGCCCGAGCGTCGCAACGGTGGCACCTTCGACCTGCGTGGTCTCCGGCGTCAAAACCGCGGGCATTTCCGCGTCCGAAACAACTTTTTCCGTCTGGGCAAATGCCGGAACGGCGATACTCAAACAAAGAAAAACCGAAACAATCAAAAATTTTAACTTCATATTCCCTCCTTGGTTAAAACCTTGTCCTTGAGCTTCCCTGTATCTTAGTTACTCGCCTGTTTCCCGGTAGGCATCAGGGTAACAATCATACTCCTCATCTTCGCCGGGCTGGTCAACTTCTGGCACGTCTCGTTTTTCCAGCGTATTTCGAAATCCAGGGTCGCGGGAAAGAGCCCGTTAAAATCAGCAGCAGTGATAAGATAACTTCCGGTATGAGTCGGATCACCGGGCGCAACGTTCTGGGTTTTCCCGCCGTCGGGGATGGTCATACAGGCTTCCGGCCCGTAATCCTTTGTTTTCTCATAAGCAGTTCCTTTCCCGGAAGTGATGAATAATTTGGTTTTAACTTCGCCGCTCGGAAAACTTTGATAATATGTTCCTTGCTGGCCGTGTTTACAGAAATTATCATTCGGTACATATGGCGCGGTTTGAGATCCCTCGATACGCACCGTCCAGGTAACCAGGACGCCCGCTGTCTTACGGTATTCTTCGGGAATCTTATACCCTGCCATCTCAAGCCCGGGGAGTTTCACATAATCCGCTTTTTCCCCGCCGGTATATCCGTTGGTGGTATATTTACTCTTCAGATAGATCGGGGCTAAACTCAAACCTGAATCGGCGATACCGTCATCCTCATCTCCGGTTTGTACCTTGAATTGCGCTTTGAGATAATCCCCGCAGGCAGCATCATTACTCTGATAATCATAAAACAAGGGATACTTTGCGGGCCCCATGGTCGCTTCGGTATCACCTTCGACCTGCGTGGTCTCCGGCGTCAAAACCGCGTCCATTTCCGCGTCCGGATTGACTACTGTTTCTGTTTGTTGCGCGGCAGCGATTGCCGTAATACCCATACACAGTAAAACCGCCATCAAAACTTTAGACTTCATACCACACCTCCATAGTTAATGTCTGGTTCGTACCGCGATTATCTGCACCTTATCGATTTGGATATTCAAGCCCATATTGACCGGCGGTATAAAATAGTATATCTCCACCCGGTACGGCTTGCCGGTCTCAAGGACGATTTTTCCATCTTTCTCCACCGCGCTCTGGGCGGTAGCCGAAAAGATCGAGAATGACCCCTGGAAACTCTTTTGATTCACAAGACTCTCATGGACCACCCGGTTCGTGTTATCATCGATGATCTTGATCATGGTATAGAAATATGTCGGCGCGTTCCCCTGGAATTTCGGGGTCGAAGTTATCTGCCACATGACAATAATCTTTTCCCGGCTGCGGGCCACGAACCGGTAAAAAAGATCCGGATCGAGCTGGCGGAAACAAGAGTGGCATTGACCGCCCGCGTCCGTTAAACAGCCGTTTGCCTCATTGTTCATCTTCACACAATCGCTCGTCGTGTAGTTATCGCATTCCGGCCACGCCAAACGTTCATCGCATTTCCCCTTTCCGGTTGCCGGATCAGGGCTGTTCTTGCATTTGCGATCAAAACCCCCGTCCTCGCCGCCGCCGCAAACCTGGCTTTTACAATCATCAAAATCTTCCCGGCACTGCGACTGTGAACTGGTATAACTCAAACAATTCCTATAACACGTATTATAACTTGGAGTCAGGGTGTATTGATAAGAAAGATTAACCGTAGTGCTTGATATAGTTGTAGTGATATTTTCAATATCTTCTATCTTATAAACCGGAGAAATACCCGAACAATTAGGACAACCCGCCTTTTGGGCGTCGGACGTGGGAGAACATCCCTTAGACGCCGGAGAAAGATCATCTTCTTCACACTTCCATACCGAAGCCCCGGAGGAAATACATGCTTTACCCTGACTCGCTTTAGGAATCGGATTCCCGCAGCCCAAAGACTGATTATCGAGTCCTATCCCCGGACAGTTCCCCGAGGAAAACGCCACCGGGTTACAAGGAAATTTACTGTTCGCTTCAGAAGTGCACCTGATCGCGCGATCTGGGCTGAATACCATACAGCAATCCGGGCACTGCACTTTCAGAGTATTCACGCAATAATTACACCGGGTCGCTTTCTGGAACAAATCCTGCGCCGGAGTGCAGGAAGTTTCCTCCAGCGTGATCCCCAGATCCTTGGTTACAATATCCACTTTCTCGTTACGGGGCAGATATTTTATAGACTGTTCTTTCCCCAAAAGAACATACCCCCCAGAAAAAAGTGAAACCGCCATAAAAACAATCAAAAATATGATCAGTTTTCTCTTCATACTACCTCCAAAATAAACAACCTTTCTGCGGAGTACTATTATCATCCGTGATAGACACGGTCTTACCGGCACAGGGCCCTTTCCCCTTCGCGTTCCGGGTTGCCACTGCGCTGAAACCATCCTCATTTACCGTAATAGTATAGGTAAAATAAGGATCGTCGATAAAAATATCCAGCTTCGAGTTCATGTCGGTCACCGCGCAGCCGGCGCAGTCGAAATATTCATTATTGCTCAATTTATATCTTTTTTCGGCATTAAAGATCACCGAAAGGTTCGTTTCCGCGTTCTTCCCCCGGTTTTTTTCCGTAAAATTAGTGAAATTCGCGAAACCAACCGAGGCGAATATCCCTGAAATAACCAGCACGATTATTACCTCGATCATGCTCATCGCCCGAAAATTATACCACTCTGTTCTTTTACGTATCCTCATATGCGCTATATGGTAAAAATAATAAAGTACTATACCATGCTTTAACGGACATGTCCATACTTTTACCCAAACCATATGCCAAGGGAAATATAGATTTGAAAAGAATTAATAAAACAAGCGAAAAAATCCTTTTCTTCCAAAAAGGCCCGTGGCTTTGATTTGATATGGGGGATACCAAACCCGTATATGGGATTTTGATAAATTACACAATTGTGTAATTTACCAATTTAAATATACCACATTTCCGTTGTTTTTCAAGCTTTGAGGGGAAATTTTCGGAAAGCGCTTTCACGAAAAATACGTTATAACGCTCGAACGCGGGAGGACAATTTCGAAAGAAGCGAAAAGATTTTTTTGGGGGCGTCTGTATCGAGCGCGCCCAGGCCGCAGCTGGGGCTCAGGAGCATGTTTTCAAGGACTGTTTTCGCGGGCAGGCCTTTTTTTTCCAACACCCCCAGGCCGGACTCTATTTTTTTCAACAGATCATCCGCGGTCAATCCCGCGGAAAAATCCTGCGTGGGAACGATCCCCCAGCAAAGCATCCCGCCCCGTTGAAGGAACAGTTTCAGGCTGTCCGCGTACAATAAAACCCTATCCAGGAAACCGAAGGCGTCGAAATTTATAATATCCATGGTTTTCACGTCCGTAAAGATCGACCAGTCGGTATTCCCGCAGCAATGCACGCCGGAAAGCGCGCCTTCAGCCTTGATACTTTCGGTTATTTCAGCCAGGCCGTTTACCACCTCTTCCCTGTTTACCGGCGTATACGCGGAACCAAAACAGCCCAGATACGGTTCATCCAGGAAAACGATGATCTTCTTGTTGAATTTTTTGAACAACTTTATCTGCCAGAGCGCCTTCATGGTAAGCGCCTTTATAATAACCTGCATAAAAACGGGATTATGCAAAAGCGCCGCTCCATTTTCATCCTTTACGCTCGCGGCAAAGGTGAAAGGGCCGGTAATATGGCATTTGATACCGGTTATGCGGCTGAGGTCCATTTTTCCCAGCCGCTCATAAAAACCGTGCAGCCCGGAGGCGAATGCGCGGCTGATCTGGAAATATTCGGTATCAACGGCGATGAGCCGGTCGTAAAAATCCTCCAGTTCTTTATCGCTCCGGCGCGCGTCAAAAACTATCCCGTCCTGAAACCACTTCATGCAGGGAATATGTTCAATGAACTGGGACACCATGCCTTCACGGGGATCCCGTTTGGGGAGCTGCGGCCAAAAAGGGATCTCATGGAAGTAGGAAAAGATACTATCCAGCGCCTGATCGACGTCGTCATACGGAAGACTCCCGATTCCCGTTGCTAATCCTTGTAACCCGTTATTTCCCATATATTTTCACTCCGACAGAGTAATATCCGATAAAACATTTTTGAAAGCCTCTTCAAAATTATACACATCCTTAAAATCATCAAGGGTATCCATTTCCGTTTTTTGTAAAATTTTTTTATCGATCATGTTAAACACGATGTTCCCGATGTCTTCGGTCCTGGTCATGCCCCAGTACTGCAAAACGCTTTTAGCCATAGGCCCGAACTTTTTAACGGCAAGTTCCCGGACCCCCTCGGCAAGCTCCCGTCCGGACACATGGCCGGCCTTTTTGAAACGCATCTGTGAAAACCGCACCCCCTCCATGACGAACTCATAACTGTCCGGTTTATAGCGTTTATCCCGCTCGCAGATATCTTCGACAACCGCATAAAAATTATTAGAACCCATAATTAATCGACTCCGGGAAGGTTGAACCCGGTGATATCCTTCATCTTCCGTGCGGCGATATCGCGCGAATGCTTAACCGCTTTATTATACGCGTCTTTGATCGCCTTTTCAAGGGCACTCTTGGAAAGTTCCCGGATGTCTTTCTGAAGGCATATATCCTGCACATCCTGTGCCCCGTTCATGGTGATCTTTATCAGGCCGTCGGGGCTGGTAATATCGAAAACGGTTTTTTCAAGCTCACCCTTGATTTGCTCCATTTTACTTTTCATATCCATTAACGCTTTCAGCTTATTAAGCATATCATATCCTCCGTCTCTAACAAGATATTATTCGATCGTTTCAAGAACACCGCCCTTTTTTCTACCTGCATGCGTGTGCCCCTTAATACCCCAGACTCTCCCCCACCAGGATTACCCTCATCCTCTCGGGAACCATCTCCGCCTCAATGATCAGTATTTGACAACACATCCGTTTATATTCAGGAGGGAAACAGATACTTTGCCTGCAGATCCCGTCCTGAAAACAAGGAGTATTCCAATTCAGGCGCTTGCAATTAAGCGGGGTGGCGTATTCCCGCGCCCTTTTAAGCGCTTCATTCACGTCCACGGCTATCTTGTTTATCCCGGCGACGATAATGACCTTATTCCCCTGCGCCGCTCCCGCCGTCCGGTTACCGTTAGCGCTGAAGAAAACAAGCTCTCCCGTGCCGGCGATGGCATTGGGGCTGGCAAGATAATAATCCGCCAGGAGACCTTGCTTTCTCAATGCCAGGCTTTCCTCACGGCTTATGCCGGGTTTATACTGGTTTATGACCGGAGTTCCGCGCGCCGCAAGCCCTTTTACAATTCCCAATTGTTCCAGGGTTTGAGAACCCGAAATCCCCACTGAGGCGGAAACAGGGATAATTTCCATAAGCTTATTATACGCCTCGGCTTTATCCGGCACGAACAGCCCCTGAATATTCCGCTTCTGCCACGCGCTCAACAATTCGCCTATTTTTTCAATGGGCTCTTTCATTTTACAATCCCCTAATCGTTAGCAAGACGCATGAAGTCGTCTTTTGGAAAAAAGTGGTCGTAAAAACGCACCAATCCCTGCTTATTTATAATAACATAGGTCGGGACACCGACCAGGCCGTAGTCGCCCGCAGTTTTCGCGGCGGGATCAAGAAGCACTTTAAAACCCAGATTGTGCGCCTGGACGAATTGAGCGGCCTTGCTTTTCTGCTCCCCCACGTTTATGGAAAGGACTTCAATATTTTCTTTGGAGATCTGTGGATACTGCTCATTCAAAACCCTCATCCCTTCCCGGCAATTCGCGCACCACGTCGTCCAGAAGAAGAGAATAACCGGTTTCCTGTCCCGGTATTGACTGATAGTAAATATTTCACCTTCCAAATCCTTCAACGCGAACTCAGGCGCCGCCACCGATTCCTCTTTCCGGGAGGAATTTTCGTCCTCCCGTATTTTTCCCGAAAGGGCGCATGCATCATTACCGCAGGCCGCCGCGCACAAAACAGCCCCCACCACCGCGGAGAAAACGTATCGGACATATTTTTTCATCTTCACAACCTCCCCAAGGATGCGTATATAAGATAGACTCCCGCGGCCACTAATATGAACGCATACGCTTTTTTTATGTGCCCCATCCAACTCCCGGATTTTGGAAGCCGGACCAGTATGGAACTGAACGCGCCGGCCAGGATCAGGATAAACCCCATACCATAGGCGAAAACAAAAAGTAAAAGCCCGCCGTATACCACATTGTTTTTTGCCGATAAATACAGCAAAATACTGCCCAATACGGGCGTAACACACGGTGAAATGATCAAACCCGAAGTGATCCCGAATAAAAATGTGGAAATAAATCCTCCGTCGCTCTGAATGCGGTGATTCTTCAATATCGGGACATGCAAAGCGAAAAAATCGAACATGGAAAGCCCGAAAATAATCAGTACCGCGCCGGCGAAAATGTGCACCGCGGGATGCGCGCCGACGCTCCCGAAAAGCCGCCCGCTGAGAGAAGCAGCTATCCCCAGCAGCGCATACATGACCGCGATCCCGGTAACGTACACAACAGATAAAGCAAGAGTCTTCCACGGGGAACGCCCGGTGCGTATCCCGATATACCCGGCAATGATCGGGATAAGCGGATACGCGCAAGGAGTAAAACTCAACCCTATTCCTCCCACAAACGCGCTTAAAAGGCTTATATGGCTATCCGACAGATTCATCTATCCACGCCAAGTAGTCGTTATTGCCGGAGGCAATCGGTAAAGCGATTATCTCAGGCACCGTATAACTATGCACGGACTTAACAAACGCAACCAGTTTTTTAAATTTTGACCTTCGGGTTTTCGCTATCAACAACATCTCCCGCGCCCGGGCCGTTTTCCCCTGCCACCGGAACAAAGAATCGATACCGCGCACCATATTGACGCACGCGGCAAGCTTATTCGTGACCAGCCCGCGCGCGATAGATTCCGCTTCCTGCTTCCGGGGAACGGTAATAAAAACGACGATATACACACAAACCCCCTTTTACTTGCCGAAGATCTTTTTCACCAATTGTGCGACGCGCCGCCCTTTGCGCGCGCATTCCTTGAAAGCGCGCGCATCGGGAGTATCGATGGAAACTGCGCCATAATGATCACCCTGATGATCTCCCTGCACGATCATCCCGTGAATAAGCAGCGCGTTGACGATATCCAGAACGGTAGTCTCATTGCCACCGGCGATATTACAACTGGAAGAGAACGCCGCGCCCACTTTACCGTCCAGTTTACCGTGGAACTTTACCGAATCATCAAAAAGCTTTTTTATTTCCGCCGACATCGTCCCGTAATAAACCGGTGAACCGATGACAATCCCCTCATACCCCGGCATTTCCCCGGCATCAACGTCTTTGACGTCTTTTACCGCGGCCTTCACCCCTTCTTTTTTAATCCCCTGAGCGATCAGTTCCGCCATCTTCCTGGTATTGCCGCTTCTTGAGTAATAAATAACCAATACCTTATGCATACCAGGCTCCCGTTTTAAACCGCAAATCGCACCAAACCGTCATTTCTGTAATATCCTGGCGATCTCCGGCAAGACTGCTCCTGCTTTTTCTCTAATACTGTGATCGCAGATATCCGTTAAAGCGCTGGGCTCGTCGTTCACCTCGATAAGTTTTACCCCTTTATCCTTGGCGTACAACGGCAGTCCGGCCGCCGGATAGACCAGCAAAGAACTGCCCACGATCAGCAATACGCCGCAGTGAGCCAACTGCTCATACGCGGACGAAAGTTCGTCTTCCAAAAACGATTCCCCGAACAGAACGATATCGATCCTGAAGCGGGAACCACAGGCCTTACAACGGGGAAAATACCGGTTCAGCACCCTCAGAAGTTTTATGCGGGAACGCATATTCTTCTTAAGCAGTTCCGCCATTTCCTTCAATCTTTCTTTTTCGAACTTAAACGTCTTATGGCATCCCATGCATCGGATACGCAGAGCATTCCCGTGCAGTTCGATAACGTTTCGGGAACCGGCCTCCTGATGCAGATTATCGATGTTCTGAGTAATGACCGAACTCACGATCCCGGCGCTCTCCAGCTCCGCCAGAGAGAGATGCGCGGGATTCGGCCGCGCCTTATACAATATCGAATAGAAATCAAAAACAAATTTAACCAAGTCTTCGTGCCGCTGGCGGAACACCGATACCAACCCGTCCAGGGTCGCGTATACATCGGGGTCATACTTTTCCCATAAACCGTTTTTTCCCCGGAACGTGGGGATCCCGGATTCAGAGGAAATACCCGCCCCGGTAAGGCAAACCACTCTCGCGCCTTTACAATGCTGCCTGATAAAATCACCGGCCTGTTTGGTAATAACCGCGCGCATCATGCCAGCATAAGCACGGAAAGGATCCTCCCGCACTCACGCCCCTGTTTACGGTACGAAAAATACTCTTCGGGATTACAACCCGTGCACACCCCGCAATCACGGATATTCTCCCGCCTGACCCCCGCGTCCAAAAGCTGTTTCTTATTGGCGGCGGCCGGGTCAAAATACAACCGGGCATCTTTCTCGGCTACTTCATGGGGAAAAAAATCCCGGAATTCTTCCCCCACCTCATAACAGCATTTCCTGAGCGCCGGCCCGAAAAAAACAGATAGGCCGCCGGGGTCGGTACCGCAATAATGATGCATGAAATAGACGGAATTCATCGCTATCCGTTCCTTTGTCCCTCTCCAGCCGGCATGGACCAGGCCGATGGCAGGCGTTTTCGCATCATACAAGAAAATACTCAGGCAATCCGCCGTCAATATAACCAGCGGCACGTGTTTCTTATCGGTAACCAAAGCATCGGCGTCCGGGATGGCGGTGGAATACGAATCCGCTCCCCGGCCACGGTCCAAAGCGTCGGCATACCGCACCACGCCCGAATGCGGCTGCTTGACGGCAACCGCGTGTTCATAATTAATACCCAGGCCGGATAAAAAATTCCGGCGGTTCCTCAGCGAATACTGCGTATCACCGTTTGACAACGACATATTACCGTCGCTCCGGCCGCTCACTGCCGAGCAAATCATACCGTCGGAAAACAAAGAACGGAGTGAAACATCATACTTGACCAGCGTATTACCCGTCTCCATCATCCACCTCAATGGTTTTATTCCTTGATTTTTCGCCCTTTATGATCTTGATCCGGTATTTTTTTATTTTCAGATGCCCGGATAAAACTTCCACCAGTTGCGCATTGGCAAGGCCATCCTGGGCGGGCTTGGTCAGGTATACCTTCCAGCCGCCGCCCTCATCTTTCACTGCCGTCCGGCTTGATTTAGGAACTACGCGAATATGCAGAATCATTGTTCTTCCGATCTCATGCCGGCAGTTCTTCCTGTATCGTGGAAAGCCGGTTGAGGAACCGGTCCAAACGTTTCTGGCTGTCTTCGTATTTCCGCGCGGCATTAGCCAGATGCGTGCCCACCAGGTCAAAATCTTCCCGGAACCTGCCCATCTCATTGGTCAAAGTGCTTAGATTTTTCAATATCCGGGCGGCATTCTCCTCGACCTGAAGCCCCTTTAACCCCAGGCAGATAACCTGCAAATAAGCGTAAAAGGTGTTCGGAGAAACCGGGATGACTTTTTTGGCTACCGAATACGCGAAAATGTCGTCTTTAATAATGATCTCATAAAAAATATTTTCCGCCGGAATGTACATGAGGGCGAAATCATAGGTATTTTCGGTCGGCAGGATGTACTTGGCGGAAATTTCATCGATACGATTTTTAACGTCCTGGCTGAATTTTTTTCGGAACGAGGTTTTGGCCTGTTCATCTTCAGCGTCCAGCATCTTCTGGAAATTTTCCAGGCTGAACTTCGCGTCCACCGGTACCAGTTTTCCCCCGACCTTCACCACCGCGTCCACCGTGTCGGAAGTCTTGAATTTGTACTGCATCTGGAAATAATCCGCGGGCAGTACCTGCGAGAGGAGATTCTCCAAAAGGATCTCTCCCATCGCCCCCCGGAACTTGGGCGCCCGCAAAAGCTCCTGCAGGCTGGCGATCCCTTTTCCGACTTCATAGATCTGCTTATTCGTCTCTTCCAGCCGCCCGAGTTTTTCCTGGATAGCGCCGAACACGCCGGTAGCGCTGCCCATGTTCTGGCCGATTATCTTATTGGCTTCCTGCAAAGAGGCGTTCATCTGATTCAAACGCTCGTTCACCTGAGAAGATATCTTAAGGGCAATGAACACGATGAGCGTTGAAAAAACTATAAAAGTAACCCCAAATAACCATGTCATACACGTTTTGCGTTATTGTGTTCGGCGTTTTGCGTTAAAAGTTAAACACATCACTTCTTTAATTATACCACCGGCGGCGATACCGTTAAAGCAAATAATCTTTCTTTATCCGCTGGACGCTCCGGAATATATTCGTCTTTACGTCCGGATAAACTCGTTCCAGTTTGGCAATGATACGGGCGATTTCCGCGCGGTTGGAGACACGGGCATGAGGACAATCGCATTCCTGCACCGGCAAACGGACTTCTCCGGAGAATTTACGGATCAACCGCTCTTCGACATAGGCCAGCGGCCTGATAATAGAAAACTTTCCCCTGAACATCTCCTGCAAAGGGCGCATACTGGATATCTCCCCGTGAAAAAACAGGTTCAGGAGAATAGTCTGCACGATATCGTCTTTGTGGTGCCCCAAAGCCACCCGCTTACAGCCGAAACGGTCGGCGGCCTCAAAAAGCGCCTTGCGCCGATTCCAGGAACACCAGAAACAATTGATGCCCTTTTTATCCTTTACCGTCTTGCGTATATCGATCTTCTCGATATGACAGGAAACTCCGAGTTTTTTACAATAGGCGGAGATCCCCTTTGCGAAAGAACGAGGATACCCCGAATCGACGTACACCGCCAATAACTCGTAATGGATCGGGACAAAACGCCTCCGGTCTTCAAGGACACGCAACAGGGTGAGACTATCCTTGCCTCCGGAAACGGCAACCAGGACCTTATCCCCGTCATCGATCATATGGTAATCGGTGATAGCCTTTCCGGCCCTCTTAGAAATGAAGAATTCTGTTTTTTGCAGCACGGCCTTTTTTTCAGGTGAGCGAGCGGTTACAGGTGGAACGGCCTTATTCGTACCACGTCAAGGATATTATTGCCGGAAATAGCCTTTTCTATATCGGAAAGGTACCCGTATACAATAGGCTTAACGCCGAAATAATTCCTCACCGCGTTGAATTGCGGGCTCCCCGCGGGGAACACGAAGGCTAAAACCAGGAAGACAACGGTCAGATAAATCAAGTGGGATACCACCAGGGTCCCGATAGAAGTCAGCGATGTCAATCCGAAAGTTCGTGCCAATACCCACACATAAATGATGAAAGCGATGATAAAAACCGCGGAAATATAATTATTCAAAACAACGCCGATGGTATCCGGCTGGAGCCGGATAACCAGATAATCCAGGACCATCCAAGCGCCCTTTAAGAATATGAGCATGCAGACCCAGCTCAGATTAAAGAAAACGACAAACCAGAAGTAACGCCGCACGACGAACTTTATCTCTCTGGTAAAAAGCCAGACCGATATCCAAAGGCAAAAAAGAGAAAAACACAGATCGACAACAAAATAAAAAACACTCTCTCCCAATCCGCCCCGCGCCCAGGGAGTATCGTCGATCTTCTGCAGATACCCGGTGATAGAATTATATATGGTTGACTTCTCCAAAAGATTACCCGCCGCCGCTTCAACCTGCTGATCATCGGCAGGAGCGCTCTGCGCGTACGCGGCATTCGCCATCAAAAATAATCCCATTGATAACACGCAACCCGCGGTAATGACCATTATTTTCTTCATTTTACTCCTCCGATTATGCATATAAACATTCTATCTCACGTGGCCTTGGCCAGGCTCAGAAAAGCCGCCATTTCCGTCTTGTCCTGAGGCTCTATCTGAGAAAAACAAATCCCCAGACGGTACTTCTTTTCGAACAAGACGTTCGACCGGACTTCCCCTCCGATAACCACCGGGCCATAGAAATTCACCTTACCGTCGCTGCTCACCCTGAACAACGTGAACTTTATGAACAAACTTGTCCCTGCCGGGATATTATATTCCGTCAGAAACCCCATGCCTCCTTCACTGAGATCAAGCATGGTAGCCTCGACTTCTTTCTCACCTATCATCATGCGCACGGCCACCGGCTGGTCGACCCGGTATATCACGGACAAATTCATCCGCAGCCGCTGGAACCTGCGCCGGTCATTGCCGGAATAAGAGCGATACATTAACACACCTCCTATAAACAAAATTTTTCAAGGATTATTATACCTTAAAAATGATATTATGCAAGACCCTATAGGGGCGCGAACGGCCGTTCGCCCCTGCAATTACAAGAACCGAAAAAAATGGGGACGAAAAAAATGGGGACGGTTCTATTTTTTAGACTCGCGGTCGAGAACAAAAAATAGAACCGTCCCCATTTTTTTCTGCTCTTATTTTTTGGGAACACAGTTCAACGGCGCAACCGCCTTCCACACCCGCCGATCCTCCATGCACAAATACAGAAAGACCTTTTTGCTCCGCCGCCTGATTGCCTGCAGCATGCTGCGGTATACCGAAACACGCACGCTCTCAGGATAACGCATCTTGCGGTCAAAACCCAGGACCAGTTCCCCGTCCAGCAGGGTATTATACGGAAACCTGTTTTCTATTATCTTCTTGAGCGCGGGGCTGAACCTGAGTGTCCCCAGGCTTATCCAAGCCACCGACTTTTCGGGAATAGAATCAAAAATCGAATCCACGGCCTCCCGATAGCCGGCAAAGCTATCCCGGTCATATATGATGGGGTCAAAATGAAATCCCACCCGCCATCCCGCCTTGGCGCAATCCGCCGCCGCCCTGATCCTCGCCGCCAGGCCGGCGGCATAAAACTCATTCGCGTCTATGATCCGCTGGGGATTTATCGACCAGGAAACTACGATATTCTTCTGGGGCGCACGTTCCAGGATGGACTCAACGCACGTGCTTTTAGTCTTAAACTCGAAATCAACGCCGGGATAGCGCTTGAAAAAATCAATGATCTCTCCGGAAAAACCGGTCAGGCGGTCGAAGAGCAGCGAATCGGTGAATTCACCGGTACCGATCCTCGGCGCGGAGAATATCCCCCGGCCCTGCAATCCGCGGAACCGGCTGAAAAAATCGTCCAGATTAACCGGAATAATGATCCCCGGGATATTCTGGTATTCCTGGAGAAAACAATACACGCACTCATGCGCGCATCCGAAACCGATATTCCACACCCGGTATCCGCAGCCAAGCGCTCTCGCGGTACACGGGCATTCTTTCAAAAAATCATGTCTCTCCCGGGTAAGAAAAAGGTTTTCCGTCCTGTGGTTATATACCGTCCCCGGGTTCTCCGGGGACGCCGCGGGCCGATCCGCGCGGCGCATAAATTCTTTGAGCGAACCGATAGTGACCCGTTTGGCGCGGGGAAACGCGGCAGCCGCGCGCTCAACCAGAGAAGTATTAAGCGCCTCCTTTTCGATATAAATATTCCGGGGGTAAAATGAGTGCCGCCCAATGGCAACCGCCGCTGAAGGATCCGGTTCAAGTTTCGGCAGGTAAATATCCGCTTCCGGCGTTTCCAGGCTTGCCGCCGGATACCGGCGAAAGAGCAGCGTTTTTTTTACAATAGTAAAATCTCCGGCGCGGATTTCTTCCAGGATATTTCCGGAGGCAATTTGTTCCCGTTTAGCTATTTCGAATACCAGCCGGACGATCTCCTG